>CAZMBQ010000137.1:0-1511 GCA_964564705.1 uncultured archaeon | reverse complement strand
CTTGCCGGTTAGGAGGAAGAACTCGCGGGCGTGGGGAGTGAGGAGGAATGTGGGCCTTACAAGAAGCTCCTTCTTTGAGAGGATATGGAGAGCATCCGCGTCCACTACGAGGGGCTTTTCGCATTTCTTCAGGAATTCTGTGACAAAGGACTCGGTTTCCCTCCTGGTTCCCAAGCCGTTACCTATTACTGCTGCGGTGCTGCTTGAGAGCAGGCGGAAGGCCTCTTGAAGGTGCCAGGAGTTCAGGAAGTCGCCGCGGGCAGGGTGGGTTATCATGTCAGGGGAGAAGGACGCGGCGATATCGGCCGCCCTTCTGGGAGCAAGGACGTCCACCCGATCGGTTCCGGATTTCATGGCAGCAAGGGCCGTGAGGGCAGGGGAGCCGGTGTATTGCCTTGAGCCCCCCACCACAAGGAGACGGCCGTGGTCTCCCTTGTGTGACCAACTGGGCCGGGAAGGGTATAGGGACTTCACAAAACGCTTGTCCGGGGACTTCATGATTATTATTGGGCCCAGGGTTAAAATGCTTGGGTGTTGAATTGGGGTTTGGTAAACAAACAATTACCAATTGACAACTTTCCTTTCAACTCGGCTAACCGGTGTCTATCTGGGCTCGCTGGAGCTTTCCGGAGTAGTCGACGTAGACTGTCTTGGAGTGGGAGAACTCGTCCAGTCCGAGCCATCCAGCCTCGCGGGTGTGGCCTGTGGCTTTCATGCCTCCGAAGGGGAGGTGGACCTCGCTTCCGATTGTGGAGGAGTTGACGTACGTGAGGCCGGCCTCTATCTCCCGCATTGCGCGGAAGGCGGAGCGGATGGATGAAGTGTAAATGGCTGAGGAGAGGCCGTATTCGATCCTGTTCATTATGTCTATTGCCTGGTCAAGAGTCTTGAAGGAGAGTATGGAAAGGGTCGGACCGAATATCTCCTCCTGGGATATCCGCATGTCTGGGGCGGCCCTGGTGAATATCGTGGGCTTGTAGAAGAAGCCGTTTCCCTTGGGGGGCTGGCCGCCACAAAGCAGGCGGGCTCCTTCCTGCTTCCCCAGCTGGGTGTAGGAATGGACCTTCTCGAGGGCTTTCCTGTTGACCAGGGGTCCGAGGTCTGTCTTGTTTGAAAGGGGGTTGCCTGCCACAAGGCGGCGGGTTCTGCCCAGGAGCTTCCTCTCGAAGTCCTGCCTGACCTTCTCGTGCACCAGCACCCGGGAGGCTGCTGTGCAGCGCTGGCCGCTGGTTCCGAACGCGCCCCAGACCACCCCATCGACCGCAAGGTGGAGATCGGCGTCATCCATTACCATTATGCCGTTCTTCCCACCGAGCTCAAGCCCCACTTTTTTTAGGCCGGCGTTCTGGGTTATCCATTCACCGGTGGAGCGGTTGCCCGTGAAGGAGACGCACTGGACGTTTTTGTGGGTGACCATGGAGGTGCCTACGGGGTCGCCCGGACCAGTGACCATGTTCAGCACACCCCTGGGGAGACCGGCCTGGCTGAGGATTTCCATGAGCCTCGATGCG
>CAZMBQ010000136.1:0-1538 GCA_964564705.1 uncultured archaeon | reverse complement strand
CGACCCCTTCTGCGGCTCCGGTACCACCCTGCTCGCGTGCAGGGAGCGCGGCGTTGAATCAACAGGTATCGACGTACTTCCAATCGCCCTCCTGACCTCGAGGGTGAAAGCAGGGGACTTCCGGGGAGGGGAGCTCAGGGAGGCCGCTTCAGAACTTTTCGGGAAGAGGTTCGAGCCCACCAAAGCGGACTGCCCTTGCATGAGATTCTTCAACAGGCACGTTCTCGAGGACGTGGTTTTTTTCAGGGAGAGGGTCAGGGAGCTGGAGGAAAGCGTGAGGGATTTCTTCCTTCTCGCGCTTGTCTCGGCTGCGATGAGGGCGTCATGGGCGTGGAAGGACGGGAACGTGCTCAAGGTCAGGAAGCATCCCATCCCGCTATTCAGGAAGTTCTTCAATAGGAGGGTGAAGAGGATGGTGAAGGAGTGGGAGTCGCTCGAGAGGAGGGCTGGGTCGAACGTGAGCGATTCGCTGGAAGGGGCGGAAGCGGGGTGTGTGATAACCAGCCCCCCCTATCTCGGGCAGATAGACTACTCAAGGGTGTACAGAATAGAGAACTGGATAATCGGGGAAGGGGGGAGGGTGCCTTCCTACACAGAACCTGAAAGCGAGGGCGATTACTTCAGGGACATGGGAATGTTGCTGGAAAGGCTGCACGGCATCCTTCCGGAAGGGGGGAAGGTGGGAATGGTCGTGGGGAACGCGTACTTCCCCAGGGAGGACAGGATAGTCGAGAGCGACCTCATACTCGCGGGCCTGGGGGAGAAGGCAGGCTTCCAGGCAAGGGAAGTGCTTGTCCTGAACAGGAGGTTCGCTCTCCAAAAGAGGACGGTGAAGCGGGGAGAGCTGAGAGAGAGCCTGGTCGTGCTCGAGAAGGAGTGAACCCTTTATAATCCCGGAGCGGGAATAATCATGCACGGGCCCGTAGCTTAAAGGACAGAGCACCCGGCTTCGGCCTCACGGAAGAAACCGGGGAATCGGGGTTCGATTCCTCGCGGGCCCGCTGCTGGTATTTTTTAAGGTTGACTGCCAAAAATTAATCCATGCCGGTGTGGCTCAATGGTAGAGCGCGGCGCTCATATTGTCAGGATATGAGATTGGATTCCCCTTGAGGGAGATGACAGGAGGCACGCCGAGGTCGTGGGTTCGATGTGTTTCACGCGTCAGCGTGTTTCAGGAAAACCCCACCACCGGCATTTGACCGGACGAGGCACATGGACATAAAGATAGTGGGCGCGGGCCCGGGCGGGCTGATTACGGGGCTGAAACTCCTCGAGGCCGGGTTCAGGCCCGTGATAATCGAGAAACAGCGCGATTTGGAGAGCACGCTCTGTGCCGAGGGGCTATCAGCGGACACCCTTTCGAGGGTGCCTTTCAGGGACTGGTCTTCCTTTGCCGCACAGGAGTTCGGGCACGCCACATTCTTCCTGCCAGGGGGGCACAGGTGCCATGCGAGGAGGAAATGCTTTGTCATGGACCGCAACCGCTGGCTGGGGGGGATGGCCGAGGAGTTCAAGAAACGGGGGGGGACGCTTGAGCT
>CAZMBQ010000135.1:0-1551 GCA_964564705.1 uncultured archaeon | reverse complement strand
TTCTGATCACCCTGGGATTATATATGGGTTTGCTGATTAATTAGACACGCTCGGAAGGGAATAAAGCTTTTTTAACATCCCGGTCAATTATATACATGGCCGAAGGGGAGAAAACCTGGGACATCATAATAATAGGAGGGGGAGTCTCTGCCCTCGCTGGCGCGATGTATGCGGGAAGGTTCGAGATGAAGACCCTGGTAATAGCCGAGACGCTCGGGGGCACGATAACCCTCACCGACCACGTGGAGAACTATCCCGGATTCAAGAAAATATCCGGACAGGACCTCGCCAAGCGCATAGAGGAGCATGCGAGGGAATATAACATAGAGATAAGGCAGGAGAAGGCCACTGGCCTCCAGAAGTCCAAAGGACTGTTCACGGTCAAGACGAGAAAGGGAACCCACACATCGAAGACCGTCCTCCTGGCAATGGGAACGGAAGTGAAGAAGCTCGGCGTCCCGGGCGAGGAAGAATTCACGAACAAGGGCGTCCACTATTGCGCGCTCTGCGACGGGCCTGTCTACTCGGGCAAGGTGATAGGCGTGGTGGGAGGCTCTGACTCAGCTGCAGTGGAATCGCTCATCCTGGCAGGATACGCAAAGAAGGTCTACATCGTTTACAGGAGGGAGAAAATAAGGGCAGAGCCGGTGAATTACGAGAGGGTCATGAAGAACAGGAAGATAGAGATAATAAACAACACTAATGTGGTGGAGATAAAGGGTGACAGGTTCGTCAACACAGTCCTTCTGGACAAGACCTACAAAGGTAAGAAGGATCTCCCCCTGGACGCAGTGTTCATCGAAGTGGGAAGGAAGCCCCTTGCAGGCTGCGCAAAAGAAGTCGGGGTCGCCCTGAACGAGAAGGGAGAGATAATAATAAATCGCTCGGGCGAGACGAACGTCAGGGGCGTGTACGCGGCCGGGGACATAACCAATGCCCCTTTCAAACAAGCCGTCGTGGGGACAGCCGAAGCCATCTCATCGGTCTTCTCCGCATACAATTACATTAATGCAATGGAAGTAAGGAAGAAGTGAGATTTGAAAGTGAGTTTTCTTTCCGGACATTATCAGCAGCTGAACGGCGGCGTCGGGCAGCTTCCAGGCGTCCCTTCCGTGAAGAACCTCACGGGCGAAGCGTCCCTCAGGTAGAGGTCGTACCTTCCCACACTGTCAACCTTCTCAGCCTCCACGTACCACACGAAGACCTTGTTCTCCACGGGGACGGCCTGGGTGGTTTCCCACTCACCTGTCTGCTGGTTGAAAGCCATGTCCACCGAGTCCCAGGGGTCGTCCTCGGGGTCGATGAATGACCTGTCTTCAGACCTGGAATACCAGAACCTCATGGCATCTACGACAGGCCCGCTTACTGTTGCCCTGGCCCCTACCATCCCCCCTGCTTCTGAAAGGGCTTCTGCCATCGTGACCTTGGGTATGGAACCCAAATTCCCCTCAACCAGGGCCCTCGCGACGACTGCGAGGCGCGTGCTTTCATCCCCCCTCTGCGCGTTCGGGAACCTCTCGTACCTCCAGTCCTTCTCCGTGAAACCCTCTA
>CAZMBQ010000134.1:0-1564 GCA_964564705.1 uncultured archaeon | reverse complement strand
ATAACCAAACTTACGGCATGAACCCGGAAAAAATATATCTTGCAGGCGCGTCCGCGGGCGGAACCGCAATCCTCCACACGGCCCTGGCGGACTGTGGAGACACTGAACCGCTGCCACAATACGACCCGGCAATAAAGGGCATCATCTCAATGTGGGGATCCCTGTCAGGTCCCGATGGACCCCTTCACGGTGATGAAGAAATCAACTATTTCAGCGGCCAGGGCGCGCCTCCAGTGGTGGTCATCCACGGCACAGAGGACACCCACCCCATAGCGCAGTTCGCGGCAGGCGAAGAGATAATAAGGCAGGCTAACGAATCTGAAGTATACAACGAGTTCTATCCGCTAGAAGGCTCGGGCCACGGCCCCTGGGACAGGTCTGCCGAGATAGCAAGCCACATAATGGAGTTCCTCTCGAACGTTTCCTGAATGCTTCACAGCCTACCCAGCTCCCCCAGGTAGGTCCCGTCCAGGAGGAAGAGCCTGGACGCCTTCATATTCGCGAGCTTCATGACAGGGGATTCCCTGACCTCCCTGGGGACGCGCGCCCCGGCTCGCCTGCCTCCCGGGAAGGAGCGGTTAAGTGCAAGCCCCCCTGACATGGGGTTGAACGATGGCAGGACAATGAGCTCCGGGAGGTTTGTGACCGGACCGTACTTTTCCAGGGCCTTTTTCCTGTCCAGGCCGGCCCTGACCCAGACCCTCTCCCTCCAGGCGTATCCGAGGTTGTCCTTAATCTCAACCTGCGGCTGCATGTGGCCCGTGATCAGGTATCCGCACCCCAGGAAGGATGGATCGGGCCAGGTGTGCCCGTGCGCAAAGAACGCGCCGCCCTTCCGGAAGCCTTTCGCCGGGTGGAGCTCCACCCCGTCAGGAAGGAGCGGCTTCAGGTCCGCGTCATGGTTTCCCGGAACAACGTGCACCTCTACCCTCTCCAGGAGCGACTCCAGGAACAGGGGCACCTCCCTCTCCTCCTGCCATGTCATACCCGGAACCTTGTGCTTGAGATCCCCGCAAATGACTAGGGAGCGCGCCTTCGTCCTCTTCAGCAGCGCTTCAAGCCTCCTGCGCATGATGGGCGTCTGTGAGGGCATCTTTATGCCCGAGAGCCTGTACTCGTGCTCTATCCCTATGTGAAGGTCAGTGACCGCCAGGACGTCGCCCGCGAGCAGCGCGGCCTCGCCCGGAATGAACCTGACTTCCATGTTTAGGCTTCCCTGGAATCTTTTTATTTTTCCCGCCCAAATATAGAGGACTGCTTCTATGCAGGGGAGGCGCGCATGCAGGAGTACGGCACGGTTGTTTCGAGCATTGACGGCCCTTCCACGAGGAAGTTCTGCTTCGTTGTCAAGAGCGGCGTGATCAGGCGGGGCCAGTTCGTCGAGCTGAAGACAGAGGAGGGCCGCCTCATTGGAAGGGTTAGCGACGTCTTCAGGACCAACCGCTACTTCTCCAGACCGGAGAGCGTGAAGGAGTACGAGTCCTCTGCCTCGAGCATGTCCGAGGTCTTCCCCGTGGCAGACTGGGAGCTCCTGGTCGCCGAAGCAGTACCGCTCGGTGTTTAC
>CAZMBQ010000133.1:0-1683 GCA_964564705.1 uncultured archaeon | reverse complement strand
CCTTGTACTGGTGCGCATAGAAGGTCCTGCTGAAGAACTCCAGCAGCTGCTTCCTTGAGCTGACCACCCCGCCAGCGATGAGCGCGAGCACGTGCGTCCTGAGCACAGGCTCGACCCCGAGCTTCGAGTATATCTTCTCTGTCTCCCCGTGGATGTAGTTCTTCCAGGCGTATTCGGCTTCGGCCTGATTTTTCGGCAGCAGGATTGCCTCCCCCTCCTTGTCGTATTTCGGGCGGCCCGCCCTTCCGCTCATCTGCTCCACCTCCAGGTTGGGAAGGAAGTCCATTCCCCGGAAGGAGGAGAAGCGCTTGAGGTCCCGTATGATTACCCTGTATGCCGGAAGGTTGAGGCCGGCCGCAAGTGTGGGAGTCGCGCAGATGAGCTTTATCACCCCCTTCTTGAACCCCTCCTCAACCAGGGCACGCTGCCCGTTCGTGAGGCCCGCATGGTGGAAGGCCGCCCCGCACTGGACGCACCTCGCGAGCCTCTCGCACTGCGGTGTCCTGCGCTCCAGGGAGGACAGTATCTTTCCCGATGCCTTCTGCAGCTCCGCCCTCTCGATGGCCGAGAGGCTGCCGAGTATTTTCTTCCCAAGCTTCTCCGCAGCGGCCTCAGTCCCTCTCCTGGTCGAGACGAATATCACGGACTGCTTTCCGGCCGCGGCCAGACCCTCGAGCGGATCCCCCGAGACCCCGTACCTCCTCTCAGGGACGAAAGCGGCTTCTCCGTCGTAGCAGATGCCGCGGAATAGCTTCACCGGCCTGTAATCGGAATGCAGCGGAACGGCCTCCAACCACTCGGCAAGCTCCTCGTAGTTGTTTATCGTGGCAGAGAGCCCGAGCACGAGAGGATTGTAGTCCCTGAGCCTGGTGAGCACCATCTCCAGTGTCGGTCCGCGGTAAGGGTCGTTCAGCAGGTGTATCTCGTCCGCGACGACGAGCCCTATCTCATGCGCCCACCCTATCCCGTGGCGAAGCAGGCTGTCCAGCTTCTCGCTGGTGACCACGAGGATGTCATACCCGGCAAGCCAGGGATCGCTCGAGTCCAGGTCCCCCATCGAGATCCCCACCCTGGCCCCGAGGGGTTCGTACTTCTCCCTGAGCTCCCTGTACTTCTCCTGTGCCAGTGCCCTCAAAGGCACGATGTAAACGGTCTTCCTCCCCTCCCTGAAGGCTCTCAGGGCAGCCATCTCGGCTATCAGTGTCTTCCCGGAGGCAGTGGGAGCCGCCACCACCATGCTCTTTCCAAGGTGCCTGACCGCCATCTCCTGGACAGGATTGAGCTTCCCGTGCCCGGAAGCGTTCAGGACGTCCTTCACCGCATCCATCTCAATAATTGGGAAACGAATTAAAATCTTACTACCATTCCTTAACAATGAAGGCAAGGGCCCGCGTGATAATCTCAGGGAAGGTCCAGGGAGTCTTCTTCAGGATCTCCCTCCGGAGCCAGGCCAAGCTCAGGGAAGTGGTTGGTTGGGCGAAGAACCTGGAATCAGGCCAAGTTGAAGCCGTCTTCGAGGGCGACAAGGACCGGGTCGAGTCCCTGATAGAGTACTGCAGGGAGGGCCCCCCGAACTCGAGCGTGGGGGACGTCAGTGTGTCCTGGGAGGACTATTCCGGGGACCTGGCCGGTTTCGAGATACGCTGACCTGCGCAATTAATTAAGGCAGACGCAATAATTTAT
>CAZMBQ010000132.1:0-1783 GCA_964564705.1 uncultured archaeon | reverse complement strand
GATCTCGTGGTGGTTGCCGAAGAAGAATCCCCCCTCCATCACGGTCCCGGAGTTCTCGAGTCCGCCTTCCTGCCTGAACGGGAAGTGCCTCATCGAGGGCTGGGCAGCCATGTTCGACCCGGCAATTGGACGCGTCTCGATTCTCTTCCTCTCCAGGAAGTCCACAATGTCCGCCCTCTTGAAGGGCGCCCCCTCCCTTATGGTCAGCGGGAAGCAGAAGGGGCTGTTCCTCGTCCCCTCCCTCTCCTCCGGAAGCACGAAAAAATCCGAGAGCCCTTCCAACCCCTTCCTCCAGAAGTTGAAGTTCTTCCTCCGCACCTCGATGAACCCCTCCAGCTTCCTGAGCTGGTGTATGCCGAACGCCCCGTTTATCTCAGTCGGCCTGAGATTGAATCCCATGTTGTAGAAAAGGAACCTGCTGTCAAGCTGCGGGTTCTCCCTCATTATCCTCTCCCTGTCCTTCATTTCCCTTATCCACCCGTGCGCCCTCAGCGGCTTCGCTATCTCCATCATCTCCTCGCTGTTGCTCAGCACCACCCCCCCTTCAATGGTGGTCATGTGGTGTGAGAAGAAGAAGCTGAACGTCGAAAGGTCTCCGAAGCTCCCTGCCTTCTTCCCACGGTACTCGGCCCCCTGGGATTCGCACGTATCCTCCAGAACGAACAGGTCGTGTTTCTCCGCGATCTCCATAATGGGCTTCATATCGCAGGGAATCCCGAGCAGGTGCACCGGCATTATCGCTCTTGTCTTCTCCGTGATAGCCCTTTCAAGGCTCTCCACATTTAGGTCATACGTCCCCAGGTTCACGTCCGCCAGGACAGGCAGGGCGTTCACGTTTATGACTGGATACACGGTGGTCGACCATGTGCACGCAGGTGCTATCACCTCCTCCCCAGGCTTCATGTGGTTCTTGAGAAGCGGGTTCGCAATGATTGAAAGCGCCACGAGGTTCGCGGAAGATCCCGAGTTGACCATGAGGCCGTGCCTCATCCCCACATATTCCGCCATCATCCTCTCGAACTCCGAGACCTTCTTCCCCATCGTCACGAAGGTCGTGAGCAGGGAATCGATCGACTCGTTCACCTCCTCCCAGCCATAAGTCGGATGCACGAGCGATATCCTGCTCTTCCCTGGAACGAACTCCTCCCTTCCCTTGGAGAAGTGCTCCTTCACGAGCTCCCCTATCCTTCCCATGACCTCGGGCCTCTGCTCCTCCATGCCGCACCTGAAAAAAGAATGGAGTCCATATTTAAGTTCTTTTGCCATTACTTAATCGAGTTATGGTGATTTCATGAAGCTCCCAGGACGCATCCACCTGCTCCTGATAATGATAATCCTCCTGGGCGTCTTCGTCCGCTTCAACCAACTGGACGCCCACTCACTGAACGGCGACGAGGAGTTCTACATAATAGCCGCCCAGAAATTCCATGCAGGCTCTGACTACGATGTCCGAATCTGGAACTACCACGCCCCCCCTGTTGCCAAATACCTGATGAGCCTCTCCCTCGCGGGCACGGATTCCTACGTCGACTACACAATCCCCCATGCCCTCCCCGCGAACCTCTGGGTCTGGAACTATCTCGCATATGAATCGGTGGCCCAGGTCTACCCGCTGGTGAGGTCCGTATCCGCGATATTCGGCGTCCTCTTCATACTATTCATCTTCCTCACTGCCAGGGAAATCTTCGGCCCAGAGGCGGGACTCTGGGCCGCCGCCTCTGCCGCAGTTGCAGTCGACCTGATAATGCTCAGCAGGGTCGCCATGGTGGACATATTCCTCTAC
>CAZMBQ010000131.1:0-1822 GCA_964564705.1 uncultured archaeon | reverse complement strand
GGCTTCTTTCCTGTGAGGCGGAGTATCTCCCTGGCATCCGCGAGGGTCTGGAGCACGAGCTCTTCCTGCTTCTCTGCCTTTGGGTCGATGAGGCTCTTGTTAGGGACAGGCCACTTCTGGACAGAGAGGAGGCCTTTGCCTCCGGTGGACTCCCAGAGATCCTCGCAAGTGTGCGGACAGAAGGGTGAGAGCATGAGGAGCAGTTTTTTCAGGCACTCCTCCCAGACGTCCTTGCGCGGACTTTCCCTGTAACGGTAGAGGGCGTTCACGAAGGCCATGAGCTTCGCGATGGCTGTGTTGAACCTGAAGTCTTCCATGCATTGGGTGAACTCCTGGACAAGGCGGTTGAGCCTGCTCTGCATCACTGCGTCTGACCTATGGGGGGCGGACCTGAACTCCGGGGAGGAGAAGAGGGATGAGACCCTGCTGAGAAACCGCCAGGAGCCGGCGATGCCACTGTCGCTCCACTCAAGCTCCTTCTCAGGGGCGGAGAGGAATAGGAGGAAAATGCGGGCGGAATCGACGCCGTACTTCCTGGTCATCTCCTCCTGGGAGACCACGTTGCCGACGGACTTGCTCATCTTTGCACCGTCCTTTATCACCATGCCCTGGGTGAATAGCCCGCGGAAGGGCTCCGATACCTGGGTGAGCCCGAGGTCCCTCAGGGCCTTGGCCATGAAGCGGGCATAGAGGAGGTGAAGTATGGCGTGCTCCACCCCGCCAATGTACCTGTCCACGGGCATCCAGTAGGAAGCCTCTTTCCCGAACGGGCCCATGTCGAAGCCGGGGGTGCAGTAGCGGAAGAAGTACCAGGAGGAGTCGACGAAAGTGTCCATGGTGTCGGTCTCCCTCCTGGCCGGGCCCGAGCATTTCGGGCAGTCGGTTTTCAGGAAGGCGGGGTTCTCGAGCGGGTTGCCCTTGCCGGTGAACTTCACTTCCTTGGGAAGCAGGACAGGGAGCGAGGACTCGGGAACGGGCTGGATGCCGCACCTGCCGCAGTAGACAACCGGGATCGGGGTCCCCCAGTAACGCTGCCTGGAAACCAGCCAGTCCCTGAGGCGGTAGCGCTTCGCGCGCCTGCCCCAACCCTTCTTTTCCATGTGGCTCATCATCTTCCTTGTGGCTTTTTTCACGTCCAGTCCGTCGAGGAAGCCCGAGTTCACCATCCTGCCTTCGGCCTCCTGGACCTGCTCCCTCCTGGTTATTTCTGAGGCGTTGTTGTCAGGGCCCACTACCACCCTTCTTATTGGGAGGGAGAACCTTTTCGCGAACTCGAAGTCCCTCAGGTCGTGGCCGGGCACACCCACCACCGCTCCCGTGCCCACGGACATCATCGCGAAATCAGCGACCCATATCGGCATGTCCTTCCCGTTCAGTGGGTTGGTGCAGTGGAGGCCGGTGAAGACGCCCGTTTTGTTCTCCTCCCTGGTGCGCTCGGCCTCTGTCCTTTTCCCCGCTGCCCGGATGTACTGCTCAACTTCCTTCCTGTGGTCCGCGGGGATGTGGCTGAGGTCGCGGAGGAACGGGTGCTCGGGCGCCATCACGATGAAGGTGGCGCCGAAGTTTGTATCCGGGCGGGTGGTAGAGACCGTGACCTTCCCACCAGTCCCCTTGACAGGATAGTCGATGTCTATCCATTCCTTCCGACCTATCCAGTTCCGCTGCATTGTCTTCACGTTCTCGGGCCAGTCCAGGCCGTCCAGGCCCTCGATGAGCTCGTCAGCGTAATGGGTTATCCTGAAGAACCACTGTTCGAGGTCCTTCTGCTCCACAGAGGACTTGCAGCGCCAGCACTTACCCTGCTCGACCTGCTCGTTCGCGC
>CAZMBQ010000130.1:0-1882 GCA_964564705.1 uncultured archaeon | reverse complement strand
GCTGCCGCGGCCGGGCCGGCCGCGGGGACGAGCATGAGGAGCGAGAGGGCTCCCAACAGTAGGAGGAAGGGATGGACCTTCCTGTGGCCGCTGACGTAGAGAGCGCCGAGGGCGCCGAAGGAGATTATGACTGAGAGGTCGCCGAGGAACTTCCACGCAGCCGGGGAGAGGGAACCGAACCTGTCCAGGAGGCCTATCCCGCGTCTGGTACGGATGAGGAAGAATATTATGCTCCTCTGGGCCCGGGTCCTTGAGAGGAGGAGGGTGCCTGTAATGAAGACTGTGAGGAACACGTACCAGAAATTCTCCATCAGGAAGGTCTCGGCTGCCATCATATAAATATCAATCCGGCCCTAATAAAAGATTTATAAAGATTGGAGGGGGATATGTGTTATGGCAAGCTTCAAGGTTGTGATTTCGGACCCTAAGACCAGGAAGGCGTACAGCAAGGAGGTCGACCAGGTGCCTTCTGGTGCGCTCGGGAAGCACGTGGGGGAGAGTATTCCCGGAGGGCCTCTTGGGCTGGACGGGTACACGCTCGAGATAACCGGGGGGTCTGATAAGGAAGGATTCCCAATGAGAAGGGACGTGGAGGGCTCTGCAAGGAAGAGGATACTCCTTTCCCATCCGCCCGGATTCCACCCTCCCAGGAAGGGTATGAGGAAGAGGAAGTCCATACGCGGGAACACTGTTTCACAGTCGATTGTGCAGGTGAACCTCAAGGTGGCTGAATGGGGCAGCAAATCGATAGAGGAGCTGCTCGGGGCGAAGGCAGCCGGGAAGGGAGAAGAGACTGCAGAGGGGAAGAATGAAGGGCCCGCGGCCGAGAAGAAGGCTGAGGCTCCGAAAGAGGCTGCAGAGAAGAAGGAAGCTGCGAAGGAAGAAAAGCCCGGGGTGAAGGAAAAACCGTCCGAGGAAGCGCCAAGGGAGAAGCCCGGGGAGTCCGCGGAAAAGGCCGAGAAGAAGATGGGCGTCAAGAAGCTCGAGGATTGAGCGCTTTTTTCGCGCTTTGGATTTTTGCGCTGAGACTGAAAATACGGAGTGCGGGATTCAGATTACCCTCATGGGGTCCTTGCCCTTGAGCCAGTTGACCATCTTGGCCACCTTGAAGAAGCCCCGGTTGTTGTAGGAATCAATGAACTTGTTGTAGCAGAAGCGACAGAGACAACCGGATGCGCCGGTGTCGAGTCTGTTGTCAGTAACCTTGACCCTGAACCTGTCCTCCCCAACGAACTCCTTGCATATCAGGCAATTTTCCATGCAACCGCACATTTATTTTAGAGGAGCCATTGATAAAGTTTGCCCCCAGTATCACCCCAATCTCTCCCAGCACATCTGCCACCACACGCACTTGTGGCCGGCGGACGCGAAGATGCAACAGTTCTTGCAGACAGGCTCGGGTTTCTTGTTCATCTCGCACGGTGCGAGCTGCGCGGGCCTCCCGCATATGTCGCATTTTTTCACCCCCCATCCCCCAGCAATTGGTTAAGTGGAGGGGCTTATAAAGCACTCTTAAGAATTTTTTGGGGCAAGGAAAACATTTAAAATTTGCAACCAAATGGAATCATGGCAGATGGGTTCAAGAGGCAGACCGCTAAGAAGGTGAAGGTGGCCTCGCTGACCAGGGGGGAATGGGTGAAGAAGGAGGGGATGGAGCCCAGTTTTGTCGTGACGCCTGGGGGGGAGCAGGTATCGAGGGCGAGGGTAATGGGGACGGTTGTCGCGAAATTCGTCGCAGAGGACGAGAACTTCGCCTCCATGACACTGGACGATTTCTCGGACACGATACGCGCAAAGGCGTTCAAGGAAGTGAAGCCTCTTGACAGGGCGGAAGTGGGGGACATTGTGGACTTGATAGGGAAGGTGAGGGAGTAGAATGGGG
>CAZMBQ010000129.1:0-1891 GCA_964564705.1 uncultured archaeon | reverse complement strand
AAGCGTGAGATAAAGAAAAAGGCCGGGAGTCGAATAAGAATCAGAAAGCCAAAAAATACTCGCATGTTCCCCGAAGAACCCAAAAAAAGGCAATAAATGGAAATACCAATTCTTCCAAAAAACACAATCAAGAAACACTGAAACAATCCATATAAACCCCCACCAGACACAAAAAAGACAGCTTAAATAGACAAAATACCAATATATTATATTAGATGGTTGAAGAAGTATTTCCGCATCCCGGAACGTTGAAACAATACTATCCCGAATTCGTGAATTGTTTCACGACAAGGAAGGGGACCTCACGCGCTCTTGGCAGCCGATTACTCCTCGCGCTGCTATTCAGCACACTCATCACCCTGCCCTTGATATTCGCGACCACCATAACCACCTCTGGAAGCGATTTCGACCAGGGAACACACCAGAACACTCTTTACAACTCCACAGGCGGCTTCGTCCAGCTTTCAGAATCCAACACGTCTGGCAACTACACCTCCAGGGTCTTTGACTCGAGTGGAATAGCAAACTGGACAACCATTGCATGGTCCCAAGGAGCCCCTTATGGCACAGATCTCCCTGATAGCGGCGCTTCCGAATCGGCACTTGGTGGAGTGGACATGACAGGCAACGTCCTCCTCTTCCACTTCGACAATAGTTCCACCCATTCCGAGAACGACACCCATACCTTCGACTTCTCCGGGAACGGGAACAATGGATCAGTTTCAGGCGCATCCTGGACATCTACAGGAAAATTCTTAGGCGCCTTCACCTTTGACGGAATCAACGACTACGTCAATGTCAGTCATTCCCCTATTCTCAACCTCTCCAACTTCACGCTATCCGCCTGGTTCCTCCCACACAACCTGAGCACCAACGGATCCATAATAGAAAGGAAGAACACCACTGGGGCAGGATTCTCGCTCTCCTTGATCAAGGGAGCGAGTGAATTCCTCGGAAGCGACTCCTCGGGAAGAGTGGACGTCAGCGACTTGCCCACAGTCATTGACCTGGACGATGAGACAAGGAAAGACCCTTCCTACACTCACAGCACCACCACCAATCCAAGTAGGGTAACCGTAGAGAAGGGTGGCTGGTACCGGGTTTCCTATGCATCTTCTTTCATAAACAACAACATAGGCACGGGAAACAAGCGGAACATAAGGGAGATAATGCTGAGGAAGAACGGAAACGTGAACATAACCCCGAGCTCTGCGATGTCATTCTCCAGGGGGTACACCGCCTCATCCACTGACGTAGGGGATCAGTCAGGTGTATCGGGAATGGTGTTAGTGCGGCTGGAAGAAGGCGATTACATTGAGCTCGTTTCCCACAGGCTGAATGGCCCTGATTCCAATTCAATACTAATCGCCAACGAGAGCTGGATGTTCCTCGAGGAGTTAACAGGAAAGGTAGCCCAGGTGTACGACTCAACGGGTGGCCAGGACGCAGCCGACGGGACGGTATCGGTGAACTTCGACACCCAGACAAAGGTGGACGACATATTCTCCCACGATACCTCCATGAACCCGAGCCGACTCTACGTCAACGAGAGCGGCTGGTATAGGCTTTCCTACTCTTCTGCCTACGAATCAACTGAACCGAGCGGTTCCGAGAGGCATATAATAAAGAGCTGGTTGAGGAAGAACGGAAACACTATAATAACTCCGAGCGCCTCGAGATGTTATATAAGGGCTGACGAGGGATACTCCGGAGGGGAAGGCGGCATAAACTCGAACCAGGGAACCACACTTGCTTACCTTTCTAAAGGAGACTATGTGGAGCTCATGGCCGCCATGGACCACGGAAGCAGTGATGACACCGTCACCCTCGCGAACAAGAGTTGGCTGCTTGCGGAACCAGTGGAGGATTATGCCGCACAGGTCTATCATTC
>CAZMBQ010000128.1:0-1913 GCA_964564705.1 uncultured archaeon | reverse complement strand
CATTGTGGGACCCACCACCGGATTGAGTAGGAGGTTTGCCCCGGTCTTTTTGCACGCTCTCATCGTGAGCTCGTGGTGGGCCCTGTGGATGGGGTTTCTTGTTTGGAAACCCACTATTCTCTTCCAACCCAGCTTGCGGAAGACTGCCCTGAGCTCATTGGGAGTGTGCCTGAGGTAATTGAATGTATGGTGCTGGGGGGAGTTCAGGCCGCGCACAGGGCCGCCGAGGCAGAGCGGCCCGGATTCCTCCATAAGGTACTGGACGCCTGGGTGAGTGGTTCCTGTGGTCCCGTAAACTGCTGAGGCCTCTGCCTTCCTGTCGGGTTCCCATTTGTCCTTCAAATCCAGGATGGCCATCGGGACGCCTTCGGGATCCCTCAGGATGATTGAATCGCCCTCAGAGACTCTGGAAGCGAAATCCCTGCTTACGTCCAAGTTTATTGGGACGGGCCACAATGTGCCGCCTGAAAGCCTCATTTCGCTGAGGACCGAAGAGTAGTCGTCCTGGGACATGAACCCCCGGAGCGGGGAGAACCCGCCGTTCATCAGGAGTTCGAGGTCGCACATCTGGCGGCTGTTGAGTGTCCAGGAAGGGAGGTCGAACGAGCGGGAAATCAGCTTTTTCGACTCTTCGCTCCCGAGGAAGAGCTCTTTCACTCCCCGTTCGCGGGGTTCCATTTTTCCAGATTCCTCGTCCATCCATTATCACCAACCGCAATGAAGCTCGGGTTCACTAGTCTTTCCTTGTTGTATTTTAAATATTTTCCCAAAACGTCCACTGTCCTGCCCCCTGCTGCCTCGAGGACTGCCTCGCCCGCTGCCGTGTCCCATTCCATTGTGGGGGAAAGTCTCGGATAGATGTCTGCACTTCCCTCGGCTATCCTGCAGAATTTGAGGGAACTCCCGCTCCTCAGTAGGGTGTGTTTTGGTATTGACTCTAGAAAGCGGCCTGTCTCGAGGTTGAAATGGGAGCGGCTTGCAACGACTACAGGACCTTCTGGGGGGAAGGGCCTTGGGGAGATGGGTAGGCTTTCGCCCCATGAGAACTTAAGGGCAAGGCTTCTTGAGCAGTCTCCGTAGTAAGAGGTTTTTACCGTGGGGCAGCATATGATTCCTATTTGGGGGCGTCCCTGGGTCACGAGGGCTATGTTTATCGTGAATTCCCCCCGGCCCCCGAGGAACTCCTTTGTGCCGTCTAGCGGGTCCACGAGCCAGAAGGAATCCCAGCGTTTCCTTTCAGAATAGGGGATCGCGGGGGATTCCTCTGATATGATTGGAATGCCTGTTTCCGACAGGGTTTCGGATATTATCTCGTGAGATTTCCTGTCAGCTTCCGTGACCGGGGAACCGTCTTCCTTCAATAAGGCCCGGGCCCCGGAACGCACCTCCATGACCGCTCCCGCGGCCCTGCCGACCGTTTCGAGGAGTATGGGAAGCCAGCCCTTGGATGGGGGAACCATGCTCATCCGTGCCCCCTGTACCATTCCATGAATCTTGACATGCCTTCCTGTATCTGTATCGTGGGGAACCAGCCGAGCAGTCTCCTTGCCTTGGATATGTCTGCGAGGGTGTTGTAGTGCTCCTCCCTTGGAATAGGGATGTTGTTCTTGGCGGATTTCTTATCAAGGGCGGACTCTATCAGGCTTATCAGAGTGTTCAGGGACGTGCCTCTTCCGGAGCCTATGTTCACCGACTCGAATCCTACTGGGAGGGACAGGGACTTCGTTATGGCTGAGATGACGTCCGAGATGTGGACATAGTCCCTTTCCATGGTACCGTCGCCGAAGACCGTTACTGTTTCTCCGTTGTCTATCTGCTTCGTGAACCTGTGGACTGCCATGTCCTCCCTTCCTCCCTCACCATAGACTGTGAAGAACCTGAGGCACGTGCAGGAGAGGCCGTACTTTTCGTGG
>CAZMBQ010000127.1:0-1929 GCA_964564705.1 uncultured archaeon | reverse complement strand
GGTTATCTGGGTGCCGACCCTCCTCCCCACCATTGCGGCATAGTTGTAGATGTCGGTCTCCGAGGGGATGACCACGTTTGTCTTTAGCCATCCCGCCTTCCTGTGGTAGACCCAGACAGGCTCCTTGGAGGTGTTTATCACTATCTCCTCCAGGTTTCCGTCCTGCAGGAGTATCTCGAGGAGACCCATTCCCATTGAATGGTGGACGAGTATGCCGGTCAGGGTCTCCACTTTCCCGGCGTCCAGGTCGGGTATCTCCTCCTTCAGCATCTCCTGGGAGCGCTTGATGAACTTCTTCTTGAGGCTCCTTATCTCCTCCACGTCTATGATCTCGCTGGGCCTTATGTCCAGCTCAGAGACGAGCCTCTCCTTTATCGAGTCGAGCACAGCCTCTGTGGCGGGCTCGATTGCCGGGGTGGTCATGGTATAGATCGGCACGAATTCCTTTGGGCTCCGCGATATGCTGACCTGGGACCTTATGCCGTCGACCAGCAACTCATACCTTTCCTTTACTTCCATGCTCCCTCCTCCTCTTCCTTATTCCTATGCCCAGTAGAAGCAGGACAAACAGTATTAGTATTGCCACGGGGATAAGATATTGGTTTCCCTCCCCGGACAGGTAGGTGTCCGGATACATCATGAAAAGCGCCATTGAGGCCAGCCCCACCGCCATTATGACGGCAAGCACAAGCATGACGGCTTTTCTGTGGCCCCTGCTTCGGCCGCTGGCTTTGGTTTTCGGCACGTGCTTCCTGTATTCCAGGCTGAGCATCACAGGCTTGCCGAATTTGGGATAGTTCATTCTTATCAGCTTGTGCTCTTCCAGAATAAGGGCCCATTCCTCCACCCTCTCCTCCTTGACCTTGAGTGTCGTGGAGGCTTCGGTCAAACCCATGGAGCCGCGCGATCTGACCTCGCCGTAGAGCCTGTCAACGCTTGTCTCCACATACTTCTGCGGGAGCGCGGCCGCGGATTCTGGTTGGGAGGGGCGCACAGCGGCAGCCAGCTTCTTCCTTGCTGTGGCGACCTTTTTCCTTATCCGGTGCAGCTTGGGTGGGCGCTTCCGGGACGACTTTGGATCATGATGCTTCTTTTGGCGTGTTTTTTTGCGAACTGTTTTCCGTGGACTCCCTTTACCGGATTTCCGGGCTGGGGATTTCCTGCTTTTGGGTTTTTTCCTGGTTGGCATATATAATTATTGCAGAGGCTATAAATTAAGGCGAACCCGGGATTCAGATGAAGTAGCACTGCCCTTCCACACAATCGGAATGCTCCATCAGGGCACCATAACAATCCTCATAACTGGTGATCTCCTCGTACAGGACTGCTATCGTGTTGTCTATGGTGCACCTGCCTTCTTCATGCGCGTAGCGGGCGTAATACTGCGTGCTAACGAGGTTGAGGGTCGTGTTCTGGAGATCGTCGCCAACAGAGGCTTGCACGACAGAAACGCAGTCGTCCGCAGAGCCGCACTGTCCGCACATTTCGGAAAGCCCGCACGTGGGGCGCGGGTTGGCGCATCCCGTGTTGAAGTAGCGTGTGCTCCTGCCGTCCAGGGCCTGGGTGTAATCGCGTCTGCATTGCCCCTCGGGCGGCGTTCCTGAGCCGCTGTCTTCCTGTTCTTCCAATATGCCCCCGCCGCGGCCGAAAACCAGGATTCCTTCCCCTTCGCTCGTGGTAACGTTGGCTTTCCAGCAGGGCTCCCCAAGCAACTGGCAGCCGTTCGCCCCACAGAGCAGGCAGTCGTCCTCCTGGGATATGCCCGTCACCGTGGTATTGGGTCTGCTCTCGGCCTTCTCCCTTATACCTTCCAGAAACACTCTCTCAGACTCCGACGAGTATTGGAAGATCACGGCCGCCACCACCACAACCGCGATTGCAACAGCAAGAAAGCGCTTATTCATACTATTCCTCCAGCAGGCTGGTCAG
>CAZMBQ010000126.1:0-2037 GCA_964564705.1 uncultured archaeon | reverse complement strand
CAGGAAGACGTACTCACTCACACACCTCGGGATGAGGGCAGGCCTCGGGGAGAAGCAGATCACCCTGCTGATAGTGCTGTTTGAGGCGCTGGTTTGCCTGGTCGGGTTCCTATTATTTGCATAGTCAGCCGTATTCCCTCCAGGAGTGCCTGCACTTCGTGCAGCGAAGGAAGAGTGTAGGGGCCTCGTCTGCCGAGCGGGTCTGCTGGAGCCACCAGAAGGCCTCTTTGTTCTCGCATTTCGGGCACTCGGCCTTTGTCTTGGGGAGGGTGTCCTCGTTCTTTTCGATTATCACCACGTCGCTCTCCATCGGCTTCTTCCTTATTTCCTCCTCTATCTCATGGCGTTTGTACTTCAGCAGCTTGTGGCCACAGGTGCGGAAAATCAGGACAGTCTCCTTGTTTACCTCCTTCGCTATCATGAGGGAGCCGCACTTCTTGCAGAAATTCATCTCAGGACCTCCAGGCCTTTATTATTGCGATGAATAATATATATAAAAATATTGCCGCCACTGCCACCAAGAGGATGTTCGGCAGGACGTATTCGCTTATTCCTATCTTGATCCATCCCAGGTAGGGGACTATCAGTACCACCTTCCCGTGGACCTGTTCGGGTGCTATCATTTTCTCGAAAGGGAGCTGGCTGCTGTTCGCGTCGCCTTTCGTCTGGTAGGTTCCGTCCGGGTTCACCTCGACTATCCTGTGGACTATTGGAGTCTCGCCGGGGGAAGGGGAGAAGACTATTATGTCGCCTTCCTGGTAGGGTGGAGTGCCCTGGAGGAGGAGGATGTCACCCCGGCTGAAAGTGGGCACCATGGAGTTGGATTCCACGGCAACGATAGGGAGGTCGGTCGAGAGGGCAAGGGCGAGTCCCTGGTTTATTCCCAGGGCGAGGAGGATGCCTAATGCTATGTACGCGATTGTCGAGTAGGGCTCCTTTAATCTCATGGCAACACCGGCGGCAATGAGTCTTTGTTGGGGATCACTTATAAGCTTGGCTTCATGCACGGGCTTCCCGGGACTTCTCGACTTCCTTTATTATTTCCCTCTCGAGCTTTGTGAGCAGGCCCCTGACCGCGGCATCCATCTCCCAGGCGTGCTCCTGGGCAAAGAACATACCCTTCCCTGTCATGAGCCTGCCCTTGAGGGAGTATTTCTTGCGGGAGCCCGACTCCCTGTAGAGGTCGACGTGTATTATGAATTCCTGGACAGGGAGGATCCTGGAGAGCTTCTCGATTTCGGGCTTTATCCTGTCCTCAATCAGGCGCCTGGAGTCCTCGTGGCCTTCGACCTTCACTATAACGCTTTCATCCATGACTCACCTCAAACGGATTTCTGCCTTTCTTTCATCTGGTTCGATATGTATCCCGCGAGGCTGTTCCTTACGCGCTTGTATTTGATGGGTTTCAGCTCTGCGAGAACCTTCTTGTTGTGCTCGAAATCCCCTGTGAACCTGTCACTGAACTGCTCCATTAGCTCGTCCCCGAGGGACTTTATCGCTATTATCTTCACGCTTCCCATTGGACCACTACCTGATTTTGATAATATGGTCGGGAAAGCTTTTAAATCAGATTCCGGCCCGGCTGCTGCGGGAGGGGTGCGGGACGTACTCGTACCGGAACTTTTCCTGGACGGGCTTCTTTCTTCTGAGAGCCATTGCCATGATAATGGCGGCGAGGAGAATGGCTGCGGCTGCTCCGAGGACAGGGAGGTTTTCCTGGAGGAACTGGCCCGTCACCTCGAGGTCCCTGGGCTGCTGTGGGAGGGGTGCGGGAGCGGAGCACACACCTTCTTCGCAGCCGTAGGGGCACTGCTCCTCGAGCAGCCAGAGGCCTTCAGGGGAGCAGAGGAAGAGAAGGTTTCCGTCGCATCTTCTCTCTCCTGGGAGGCAGGGGAGTTGTTGAGGGGGGAGGGGAGGGGAAGCGTTGGTCTGGGTGGTTGGATGTGGGAGTGGAAGGGACGGGCTTCCGCCGCTGCCAGAGGAGCCCGGGGACGAGGGGGGCGAGAGTACGCTCAGCGTGGTAGGACCGGAGGGGCC
>CAZMBQ010000125.1:0-2089 GCA_964564705.1 uncultured archaeon | reverse complement strand
GTCCCCAAGCATCCGGGACCCCAAGGTCCCTTCCCACCCAAATGAGTACGCCTCCCTTCTCCACGTGAGAAGGTGATGGCCCCCGGCAACTGATCAGCGACCAAGGGGCGCCCTGCCTCGTGGCGGGGCGCCCTGGTTCCAACTATTGTGGACACAAGGAGGTTTGCTATGCCAAGAAACAGTGAAAAGGGATGCCTGCTACCACATTCGCCTGCAGCCAGGAGTCCTGAACAGGGCTTTTGGCCGTGCCCCTGTCTACTTGAAGGGTCATTCTGGGGGTCTCACGGTGTACCCCGGAGAGGGAGTCTCACGCCCGGGTTCCGGGCTTCCCGGGAAACAACCTCAAAAAAACATATTTTTCCAAAGATATTTTTTTAAGAATATCTTTAATAATATTCTGTTAGAAACATTCATGAAAAAACATCCTTTTGGAAGTATATCATGAATCCCCGGTCTTCGGATAGGGATAAGTTAACATATTTAAGGAAGCAAACCAAGGAATCCATGTTGCGTTATGAAGAACGAGAATGTCCTGGGCGATCTTTTCCTGAGGGAGAAACCCGCCCGCATACTCGTCGGCCTCAAGAAGGCCAAGGGCGTGGTGTACCCCACGATTCTTTCGAAAGAAGCGGACTGCACTTATTCCCACACGATCAAGATACTCAACCTCTTCCTGAAATTCGGGATAGTGGACTTCGAGAAGAAAGGCAGGATAAAGAAAGTCCACCTGACCAAGAGTGGGTGGGAGATTGCGGACAACATGAACGCCCTGGTGGACAAGTTCACTGAGCTCGAGTCCCCCCAGGAGGAGAAGCCCAGGAAGAGGAAGAAGTGAGAGTTCTTTCCGGACATTCCCGCGGAATGCTTATATAAGGAAAAAAACAAATATTATCCATGGCTTCGAGTAAGAGGAAGGGCAGGGCTTTCCTTCCGATAATGCTTCTCGCCGTGGCCGCGTTCGCCCTCGGCTCGCTTTCGGGCTACACCCTTGCCGCGAACGGGGCGCCCAATCCCGGGCACTACTGGAACGAAATGGAATGCAGTGACGACCTCTGCGTGACCGACACCGAGATAACCACCACCAGCGTGATTGGAACAACCGGCGGGGTGGAGTTCCCAGACGGGAGGGTCCAGACAGAGGCGAACTTCTGGAAGACCAATCCTGACGACCCGAGCGACATATACAATACGAACTTCGGGGGAGTGGGAATAGGTAGTTTCGTTCCCGATGGGTTTAGCTTCGCAGTCAGCGGCGATATGCAAGTCGATGACATCTATCTCACTGACATTCATGCATATGTGGGGGAAGGGATACCTGGAGGAATGTATGGATGGTGCAGGGAATATTTAGGTAACTGTGAAGCCAAATCCCCCTCCAAATGCGGAGGCCTTCCCGTGGGGTGCAAGTGCGACACTGGATATGAAAGCGTGAGGACAGGATCCTGGAGTTCTGGCGGCACCCTCTCACTCTTCTACTCCTGCTACAAGACCTGACTGCAAGTGAGACCCAAGACCGGACTTTTCTGACCCGGGCTGCTGGCGAGAATTTAAAATTTGCCCCGAAGGGTAAATCATGCCCAGCCCGTTCAGGCTGCTGAAGACAGGTGAGACTGAAAGGCCCCGGAGCAGAGGAGTCACCTACAGACTCCATCCCGCATCCTATTGGGAGGCGCTTTCGGACTACCGCCTCCTATCTGAAGCCCTCGGGCCAGGGACCCTTTCACGCGAGCCCCAGGTCGGCTCGCGCGTGCCTCGGAAGGATGGAATCCCCTACATATGGGGGCCTGGAGGCCAGGAGAAGCGGGGGCCTGATGGAGATTTATGCCCTCTTCACCGAGGAAGGTTCCCGGGAGCCCTCTGAGTTCAGGATGGGCCAGTTCTTCCTCGATCCCCAGGTTCTTGGAGAGTGAGGGTTGGGTGGGCTGGAAGTCATAACGCCGTTATATATTCGTACCCCAGTCCCACCCAAAGAACCCAAAAACCCACCCACCAAAGTGAGAGTTGAATCCGGACTTCCTGAAGAAAACCGAAAAACCGAGCGTGTCTAATTAATCAGCAAACCCATATATAATCCCAGGGTGATCAGAAT
>CAZMBQ010000124.1:0-2110 GCA_964564705.1 uncultured archaeon | reverse complement strand
TTCTTCGTGAAGATGATCGAACTTATCGACGTTTGGAACATCTTCCCAGTTATTGCGCTCAGCAAAAAATTTGAGCAATTCTTGAGCCTCTTTCATCGTTTCGGTTCGTTTTTCTTCCACATGCTTCAATAAAACCCTGAACTTTAAAAAAACAATTGATTGGTTCTTTTTACCGCCCCCGAAAAGTGAATTGAACGCGCACTATTCGTGTGATTTTTATATCAGGAAGGGGAATTGTTCCTATGGACTCGAAGGGCGTTTCCGCACTGGACCTCAGGTTCCTTTCTCATGAACTGAGTGAGGCGCTTGCTGGGGGGAAAGTGAGGAAGATATACCAGTACGAGAAGAAGCGTTTCCTTATAGAATTCTTCGTCCCGGGGAAGGGGGCTTTCTGGCTGTACTTTGACTCTTCCAAGGCGTTCCTGGCGAAGAGGAAGCTCCCGGGCCCGCCGGAGCCGCCGAGCTTCTGTATGTTCCTGAGGAAGCACCTCATGGGGAAGACTGTCATGGGGGTGGAGCAGCACGGGTTTGACAGGATACTCGAGCTGAGGTTCCCGGAGAGCGTGCTCGTGCTGGAGTTCGTGCATCCGGGGAACGTGATACTGTGTGATTCGTCTTACGGGATAGTGATGCCGCTCGAGATACAGAGGTGGAGGGACAGGGTGGTGAGGGCAAGGGAGGCTTACGTGCATCCCCCTTCCCCCAGGTATCCTTTCCTCGAGCTGGAGGCGCTGCAGGGGCTGCTCAGAAGAAGCGAGAAGGGGATAGGAACTTTCCTGGCAGTGGATCTCGGGCTCGGCGGGGTTTATTCTGGGGAGGCGTGCTTCAGGGCCAGGGTCGAGAAGAGCAGGGGTGCGGCCGAGCTCGGGCTGGAGGAGGTCTCGAGGCTTCATGCTGTACTGGAGGAAATGGGTAGGGAGTTCTCCCCCACGCGCTACGAGGACTTCGTCTCACCTTTCAGGTTGAAGACCAGGGAGGGGGGGACAGGGCACGAGAGCCTTTCTGAGGCAATGGAGGAGTTCTCCTCTGCAGGAGAAGGTAGCGGGGAGGATGTGGAAGAATCGGGGAGGGGGAGGCTGGAGAGGATACTGGAAAGACAGGACAAGGCAATGGAAGGGTTCGAGGCGAGGAGGAAAGAGAGTGGGGGGATCGCGGAGGGGATTTACAGGAACTACTCGCTAGTGGACGGGGTGCTGAGGGGCATACGGAAGGCGAGGGAAAGCGGGCTGTCCTGGGATGAGATAAAGGAGCGTGTCAGGTCAGAGGAGTCAGAGGAAGCTGGGGCGATAAAGGGGATAAGGGAGAGTGAGGGAATTGTGGTGGTGGAGTTGGGGGGGAGGGAGGTGGAGTTGGACTTCAGGCTGGGGGTTGAGGAGAACTCGGCGAGGTATTACGAGGATGCGAAGGAGGCCAAGAGGAAGATTGTGGGGGTGGATGAGGCAAGAGAGAAGAAGAGGAAGGAGCTCGAGGTGGCCGGGGGCGAGGGAATTGCGGAGACTGGGGCTGAGGCCACGGAAACCTCGGAAGCGGCAGCGGAGAAGAAGCATAGGAGGAAGTGGTACGAGAAGTTCCGCTGGTTCAATAGCTCGGACGGGTTCCTCGTGGTCGGGGGGAAGGATGCGAAGCAGAACGAGATGGTCTTTTCGAAGTACATGAATCCCGGGGACAAGGTCTTCCATGCGGACATTCCCGGGGCCTCCCTGGTGGTGGTGCAGTCGGGAGGGAGGGAGATCACGAAGGAGGCCAAGAGGGAGGCCGCAGAGTTCGCTGCCGCGCACTCGAAGGCGTGGTCACGCGGTCTCGGCGTTGTGGATGTATACTGCGTGGAGCCGGGACAGGTGAGCAAGTCTCCGCCCTCGGGAACGTTCCTTCCAAGGGGCTCTTTCTCAATCTCGGGAGGGAGGGAGTGGTTCAGGAATACGGAGGTGAAGCTCGCGGTCGGGGCGAAGAGGGTGAGGGAGAAGGGCTTCACCCTCGTGATGGCGGGGCCGGTGCTTTCTATGAGGAAGAATGCAGACTACTTCATCACGATAAAGCCCGGGCTGCGGAAGAGTCTTGAGCTATCGAGGAGCATAAAAAACCGCCTGCTCATCAGATCAAGCCCCGAGGA
>CAZMBQ010000123.1:0-2119 GCA_964564705.1 uncultured archaeon | reverse complement strand
CGTCCCTCAGTCCCTGATAAAAATCCTCCCCCAAAGTCCTCCCATCACACCCGTTCTCTGCCTCCCCGCCCCTCATGTACGTGACTATTACAGGAGCCTCGTCTCCCCTGGACCTGGCACCACCCACAAGCCTCGCAATCTCACCGTACCTGTTCCCGTTCCCTTCATCATTCCTGTCACGGGAGAGCAGCGCCTCCATCTCCACGACAAGGGCGTCGTATCCTTCATCCAGTCCTGTTAGCATCCTGTCGGGGTTGTCGTAAAAGTCAATCTCCACTCCAAGACTGTCCCTGTAGAAACCCATCCGCTCAGCGCTTCCTGAGAGCCAGGCTATCCTTCTCATGTGCTTGTCTTGGGGGCATGCTTTAAATAAGCGCTGCAAAACCATGATGCTCAGGACTTCTTACCTGGCTTCCACTTCCCTGCCATTCTTATCCTCCTGTCCGCGGAGGGGTGAGTGTAGAACCACCATTCCACCAGCGGATGGGGGCTGTTGTCTGTCAGCGCCTGGTCTGCAAGGCGCTTTTCCGTGGATATCTGCGCTTCCGGCTTCCTGCTCATCTCGAGTCCGAAGAGGTCTGCCCTGGCCTCCCACCTCCTCGAGAACCAGTTCTCCATCGGCATCAGCAGGGCCTCGAGCACGTCGAACGCGAGCAGGAAGAGCGGAAGCCCTGCCAGGTCGCCGACCCATTCCAGACCAGGGGCAGAGGAGAGGACAATATGGATTACGTAGAACACTGGGAAGAGGAGCACGGTCTCGAGCGCGATGCCCTTCCAGACGTCCCTGTGTACGCAGTGGCCGAGCTCGTGGCCAATCACGGTCTCAACCTCGTCCTCGGTGAAGTTGTCGAGGAGGGTGTCGAAGAGGACGATCTTCCTGGTCCTGCCCATTCCCGCGAAGAAGGCGTTGGCCTTGACTGACTTCTCGCTTTCCTTGCCGACCTCCACAGAGCTCAGCGAAACCCCGGCTTTCCTTCCCATCTCCAGAAGCTTTTTATTGAGCCTGGAGTTCCTGAAGGGCTTTGTCTTGTAGAAGAATGGGAATATGATGACAGGGTATATTGTGCCCATGAATACCTGGACGAAGAAGTACAACCCAGCGGCCCAGAGCCACCAGTACTGGAACCCCATGAGGAAGTAGACTGCCCAGAGGACAGGCACGCTGAAGGCGTAACCTATGAGGAGGCCCTTGAGATAGTCGCGGAACCAGGATCCCGGGGTGTGCCTGGAGAGCCCGTAGCGGTGCTCGTAGACGTAGCCCGAATAGAAGCCCAGGGGAAACTCCACGATGTTGAGGAGGGTGAGCACCACAATGATGGCCAGCGGGGCTCCGAGCGGGCCGGTGAAGCCGCGGAGCAGCTCGCCCCCTCCAAGAATGAAAAAGAACAGCAGGAAAGCGACGGGGACGATTATCCTGTTCACGGCCCCGGAAAGCAGCTTTACCCTCGAGTAGGCCTTTGCCTTCCTCCTCTTCTCAGGGTCCCACTCGTAGTGGCTTTCTCTTTTCACCATTTAAAAATAGTGCCCCTCCAGGCTTAAAAGCAAGCGCCTTTAAAAAACCTCCCCAGAGTTCACCGCGACCTCGCGACCCCGACCCTGCCGCACCACACCCTGACCGCGCACCTGGAGCACCAGGGGGAGAGGGGCGTGCACACGTTCTGGCCCCAAGCGACCAGGAGGTCGTTATACTCGGGCCAGTACCTCCTCGGGAGCTTCTTCCTAAGGGCGCGCTCTGTCTCTTCGGGCGTCCTTGTGCGCACGTATCCGAGCCTATTCGATATCCTGTGCACGTGCGTGTCCACGGGAACGCCCGGCTTTCCGAAGCCGTGCACGAGCACGATGTTCGCGGTCTTCCTGCCCACATTGGGCAGGCTGAGCAGGCCGTCCATTCCGGAAGGCACGCCCCCCTTCTCCAGGACCAACCTTGAGATCTTCCTGAGGTTCCTGGCCTTTACCCTGTAAAAGGCGACGGGATAAATCAGCTTCTCTATCTCCGTCTCGGTCAGGGCGAGCAGCCTTTTTGGGGTGGGGGCCTTGTCGAGGAGCCTCTTGCTCGCTTCCATGGTCACCGGGTCGCGCGTGCGGAGGCTGAGGACGCAGGAGACAAGCACCCTGAAGG
>CAZMBQ010000122.1:0-2136 GCA_964564705.1 uncultured archaeon | reverse complement strand
TGCGCAGCCTCTTTATCACAAACCTCCTCCTCCTGTCGTACTCCCTAACCATCCCCTCGGTCGCTTTCCCTTCCTTCAGCGCCTGCATCCCCGCGACCTGGGAGACGTTCGATGCGCATATCGTCGTGAAGACATGCAGCTTTGTCATCGCCTCCACGACCTCCCTGGGCCCCGCCGCATACCCGAGCCTGAACCCCGGCATCGCCGAGGTCTTTGAAAAGGAGAAAAGGCTGAGCGTCCTCTCAGGGGCAATGCTCCCTATGCTCACGTGCCTCCCTCCATACACGAACTTCTCGTACGCCTCGTCCGAGATAATGAAAAGGTCATGCTCGTTCGCGAAGTCGACCACTTCTTCCAGCTCCCCCCTCCTGAGCACCCTCCCAGTAGGATTGCACGGGGTGTTCATTATGATCATCCGCGCCTTCTCTGGTATGAGTGCCCTCTCCATCTCCTCCACCACATACCCGAAATCCTCCCCAAGGGCGAACTGAAGCGGCATACCACCAAGCACCTCCACCGAGGGCGTGTATGCAAGGAAGCCCGGATCCGGCACGAGAACGCCTTCCCCGGGATCAACCGTGCACATCAGACCCAGAATTATCCCTTCAGTGGAGCCATTAGTCACCACGATCTCCTCTGGCCCCACCCTTATCTTATTCTCTTTCCTCAGCTTCCGGGAAAGCGCTTCCCTAAAATCCTCCCTTCCCTGCGGGGGTGAGTAGTGAGTCTCTCCCCTGTCCAGCGCCCCTTTGGCCGCGCGCAACACCCCAGCCGGCGCCGTGTAGTCGAGCTCCCCTGCCCCAAGGCTGATGATGTCCTTCCTCTCCTCTGCTATCCTTATCAGGTTCCCAATGGTCGATGCGGGAAGCTCCCTCTCCCTTTCAGAAATCACCCTCCTCAGCATACTAGAGTATTGTGCCTGCCAGGTTAAAACCATTAATATCCCCTGAGCCAAGATATTCCCATGAAACACCTGGACCATTTCTTCTCGCCCCGCTCCGTTGCCGTGATAGGGGCTTCCAGGAATCCCAGCAAAGTGGGCCACGTGGTCTTCAGGAACTTCTTCGAGGGAAGCTTCCGCGGAAAAGTCCACCCAGTCAATCCAGGCGCAAGCGAGGTCATGGGAAGGAAGTGCTATCCCTCGATCCTTAAGGTCCCGGGCAGTGTTGACCTCGCGATAATAGCCGTCCCGGGCGAGCTCGTCCTAAATTCCCTCAGGGAATGCGGAAGGAAAGGCGTTAAGGCAGTGATAATAATCTCCGCCGGCTTTGCCGAGACAGGTAACACGAAGGGCGAGGAGGAGATAAAAAAACTCGCGAAAAAACACAGGATGCGCGTGATAGGCCCGAACTGCCTGGGCGTGTTCGACCCAACCACGGGCGTGGACACACTCTTCCTCCCCCGCTTCAAGCTCGGCCGCCCTACCCCGGGAGCCATATCCTACATCTCCCAGTCCGGCGCTACGGGCTCTGTGGTCCTGGACTGGGCAGCAATGAAGGGCTACAAGATAAGCAAGTTCATCTCCTACGGGAACGCCGCGGACGTCGACGAGGCCGACCTGATACAGTATCTGGCAGACGACCCCCACACCAAGGTGATATGTGCCTACTTCGAGGGCGTCCGGGAGGGCAGGAGGTTCTTCGAGACCGCAAGGAAGATCTCAAGGAAGAAGCCCCTGGTCGTCCTCAAGGGCGGCCAGACCCCGGGCGGAAGCAAGGCCACACTCTCCCACACCGGCTCCCTTGCAGGCGAGTCCAGGATTTACAGCGCAGCCTTCAAGCAGGCAGGCGCAGTAGAGGCCCAGAACCTCGAGCAACTATTCGATTTCGCGAGGGTGCTCTCCACCCAACCCGTCCCCAAAGGCCCCCGAGTTCAGATAATAACCAACGGAGGAGGCTACGGCGTCCTGGCTGCGGACGCCCTGCACAGGAGCGGCCTCGAATTCGCCCGGATAAGACCCAAAACCCTCGCGGCGCTCAGGAAAAAAATGCCCCCCCACATCATACTCAGGAATCCCATGGACCTGACAGGCGACGCCACTACCGAGCGCTATTCTCTCGCAATAGAGGCCGCCCTGAATGACCCCGGAGTGGACATGCTCGCGATAATCTCCCTCTTCCAGGTCCCCACCCTGAC
>CAZMBQ010000121.1:0-2185 GCA_964564705.1 uncultured archaeon | reverse complement strand
ACGTTGATGAAGAACCAGTTGTTGTAAACGGTCTCCCCGTCTTCCGGGGTCGGGTCGACGAAGAATATGTCCGGTGGGTCAAGGTCCACCTCTGCCTTGCAGCACACTTTCATGGGGTAAGCGCCTGTCCCACAGGTGGAGACGTGCGCGTTCGTGGAGGAGGAGATCGTGGCGACGCAGGAATACCCTGGTCCGAAGTCAGAGGCGCAGTCGCCGGTGCTCGTGTAGCTGCAGTCCACCGATATCCCGTTCTGGGTGACCTCTATACAGGCCCGTTCAGGGTAGGCGCCCGTCCCGCCTTTCTGCTGTACGTGCGCATTCGTAGTGGCGGAAAGCTCGAGGAACACGTCAGAAACGCTGCCACAGGCGTTTCCGATGTAGGGGACGTTCCCGCAGCAGACGTACCAGAGGTAGTTGTGGACCGCATCCGGAAGCTCGGCGTGCGCGTTTATCTCGGTGCTCGTCCTCAGGACTTCCACGGGGAAGCTGTCGCCACAGGGTATGCTGCGAGTCTCGCACTGGAGCTGTGCAAGGGCATCTGCCCCGAGCGCGAGAATGACGACGAGGACAAGAACAGGAATCCAGTAACCCCTCCGCATACGCTTTATTATTCTGTCCGCCTCTATTTAAAACAAGACTTGACGAGCTTTTTCGCTAACTCTCCCGGGGCGAGGCGGCTTTCCTTCCCTGTCCTCATATCCCTCAGTGTGAGCTTCCCTGAGCTGAGCTCTTTCTCCCCCACGAAGACCACCCAGGGGATGCCCCTGGAGTTCACGTAATCGAGCTGCTTGCTGAGGGAGCGGCCCATCAGATCGGTCTCGCACGGAATGCCGCTGGATCTGAGGCCGTCCGCCACTTCGGCGGCCTTGCCCATGAAGGCGGTGCCCGCGTTCAGGACAGCCGCGCACGGCCTGGAAGACCCCTTCAGGCCGATCATCTCCATGAGCCTCTCCACTCCGAGCCCGAACCCGACCGCAGGGAGGTCGCCCCCGCCGTAAAGCTTAAGCAGGGAATCGTACCTGCCCCCGGAGGCAACGGATCCCAGATTCTCGAAGCCGCGCACGAAAGTCTCAAAGACGAAACCCGTGTAGTAGTCGATGCCCCGGATTACGGAATTGTCGACCTCCACGTTCCTTATACCCCGGTCCCTGAGGACGCTGAGCGTCCCTTCCAGGCCGGCCTCCTCTTTGCTTTCGAGCAAACTGAAGAGCTTCTCGGCCTTGCTTCTTGCTATTCCAGCTTTCCTCAGCTCGTCCCTTACCCCGGCTTTCCCGGCCTTCGGGAGCTTGTCCATTGCCCTGAAAACGTCGAACTTCTTTCCCTCGGGGATGCCCGCCTTCTTCACCAAGGACTCGGCTATTGAGCGGGAGTTGACCTTGAACGTGAAGTCCTTCAGGCCCACCGCCTTCAGACACCCGTAAGCGAGAGCCACTATCTCGGCGTCCGCCTCAGGCCTCTGGGAGCCGATGAGCTCTGCCCCAGCCTGCCAGAACTCCCTGTAACGGCCAGCCTGGGGCCTGTCATACCTCCACATGTTGGTGATGTAGTAGAACTTGACTGGCTTGGGCACGCTGGGCATGGATGCGACCACCCTGCAGATGGGCACGGTGGGGTCGAACCTGAGCCCGAGCTTCCTGCCGCCTTTGTCCCTGAAGGAGTAGATCTCCTTCTCGATGTCCGGTCCAGACTTCTTTGAGAGGAGGCTGAAGTCCTCGAATGCAGGGGTGCAGACCTCCCCGTAACCATACCCCTCGAACACCCTCCTGAACTTCCCGAACACCTCCCTCCTGGCAGCCATCTCTGCCGGGAGAAAATCCCTGGTGCCCCTCGGAGGCTGGAACTTCATGTTTTTAGATTTGGCCTGGATACTATTAAAGCCGCACGTCCTGTCCCGGATGAACTCGCCTCCTGGTCATGCGCTCTTCTTAAATCGAGGAGTTATAAGCGTTTTGTGTGGATCAGAATCCTTTGCCATCATTGGGGTGAGCACATCTTTATATTACTAAATCTTCACTGTAAACATGTACAGAGATTTCTTCCGCTCAATAAGATACAAAACAAAAGACGTTGAAGAAATGAGAAAACGAATTATAAAATTCGGGAAACCATTACTTGAAGAATCAATGAACAAAAAACCTGAATTTGCATTTGTAATAAATCTATTCGATGAAAGAATAAACACCTT
>CAZMBQ010000120.1:0-2187 GCA_964564705.1 uncultured archaeon | reverse complement strand
CAGATAACCTATCTCAACCCCCTCATGGACGCCTACCTCACTTCAGGAGACAGGGCCAACTCCACACTCTTCCCGATAAGCTCGAAGGGCAACACCCTCACAATAAGGAAGTTCGCGAGCCGGCCCTGGACCATCACGCACTTCCTCGAGTCCAACTCCATATCAGTTGAGATGGCCGCATTCCTCTGGCTTTCCATCCAGTACGAGATGAATATGATAATCGCGGGAGGGACCGCAAGCGGCAAGACGAGCCTGCTGAATGTCCTCTCGTGCTTCATCCCACCCAACCAGAGGATAATCTCGATAGAGGACACGAGGGAGATACAGCTCCCCAAATTCCTCCACTGGGTTCCGCTCACCACAAGGCCCCCGAACCCCGAGGGCAAGGGCGAGATAAGCATGCTGGAGCTTATGGTGAACACCCTGAGGATGAGGCCTGACAGGATACTTGTCGGGGAGATGAGGCGGAGCAGGGAAGCAGAGGTCCTGTTCGAGGCCATACACACAGGCCACTCAGTCTATTCGACGCTCCACGCCAACACGTCCGAGGAGACCGTCAGGAGGCTAACCAACCCTCCCATACACATACCCCCGACCCTCCTCGAGTCGCTTCAGATGGTGGTGGTCATGCACAGGGACAGGAGGCGCGACCTCAGGAGGGTCCTTCAGGTCTCGGAGATAGTGAAGACCGACATAGGAAAGGAGCTTGAAGTGAACAATGTCTTCGGCTGGAACCCATCCAACGATACCTTCCTGGAGGACCAGAAGTCCAACCGGGTCCTGGAGGAGATAAAGTTCTACACCGGAATGTCCGACTCCCATATAAGGAGCGACCTCAAGGAGAAGGAGAGGATACTCAAATGGATGCTGAAGAAGCAGATAAAGGACATAAACCTTGTGGGAGAGACGGTTTCCAGATATTACAGGGACAAGAAGGAGGTTCTCGGGAAGGTGGACGGGGATTAGCGGTATGGCACGGATTCCTCTGTTCCCGCTTCCGCAGGCCAAGGCCAGGAAGGTGGCGAAGTACTTCATGGGCTGGGGCCAGGGAGTCTCGAGGATGTTCCCTTCCCTTGACTTCGAGCTTGAGCAGGCCGGCGTGGAGATGAATCCGCGGGAATGGCTCGGTATCGCAGTCTTCGTCTTCGTCTTCTACTTCACTCTCCTGTTCGGGACGATATTCGCCCTGGTGTTGTCCTTCAGCCTCCCTCCCCAGGCCTCTGTCGGGATCTCCCTTGCCGCGGGGGCGATGGTTGGTGGGATGGGGTTCATGTACGTCTCCCTTTATCCCCGCCTGACTTCCAGGAGGAAGATAAAGGAGGTGGAGAAGCATCTCCCATATGCCCTCAGGAGCATACTCATCCAGATAAGGTCCGGGGTTACGCTCTTCAAGTCAATGGTCTCCATAGGCTGGGGGGATTACGGTGCACTTTCAGTCGAGTTCAGGAAGGCAGTGAACGAGATAAACACGGGGAAATCCGAGGTCGCTGCGCTCGAGAGCCTTGCCAGGAACAATCCCTCACTATTCTTCAGGAGAATACTCTGGCAGATGATAAACGCCATGAAATCCGGGAGCGACATAGGGACCGTGGTAAAGAACATCGTGGACAGTATATCCTCGGAGCAAATGGTGTCCATAAAGAAGTACGGCTCGCAGCTGAACCCGCTCGCGCTGTTCTACATGATGCTCGTGGTGATATTCCCCACCCTGGGGATGGTCTTCATCCTCATCCTCTTCTCCTTCGTGGGTGCGACCATAAACATCGAGTTCATCATGGTCGGTATACTCGGGTTCCTCGTGTTCGTTCAGTTCATGTTCATAGGCCTCATAAAGAGCAGGAGGCCGGGAGGGTTCTGACATGCACAGGATGATGCCGATGGGTTACAGGAAAAAGCTCAGCAGTCTGCTGCTGCTCTCAGGGAGCAGCAAGAGCCCGGAAGGCTTCTTCAAGGCCTCGCTGCTGTTCTCGATCGTGGTGGGCGCGGCCGCGGGCCTGGCTGTCATGAATCTTTTCCTTCCCCTTTTCATTGCCGGTTTCGCGGGGGTGTTCGCGCTCTCCCACGGGATGATCATCCTTGCAGTGGAAAGGAGGGCAAGGTTCGTGGAGAGCATACTCCCGGACGCACTGCAGCTCATGGCCGCGAACTCGAGGGCAGGCTACATGCCCAGCAGGGCGCTCATTCTCT
>CAZMBQ010000119.1:1958-2193 GCA_964564705.1 uncultured archaeon | reverse complement strand
CCGCCTACCGGCAATGCTTTTCGGCGCGGGCGTGAAGGAGGCCGAGGGTTACGCTGCGATAAGCCCGTATCTCGAAGCCGCTGGAGACTTCCTCAGCCTCAGGATAGGCGCGGACTTCGACCCCACCGCAGAGGTCTGCTACAACGACCAGGACGACACCTCCAACGGCCTGGTGGATTGCGAGGACCCTGACTGTGAGGGAGTGCTCGAATGCAGGCCCGATATCGAGGGGAAC
>CAZMBQ010000119.1:0-1948 GCA_964564705.1 uncultured archaeon | reverse complement strand
GAAGATGACGACTGTGCGCAGTCAATGGTCTGCAGGGAGGAGAAGCCTGAAAACCTGCAGCTGTTCATAATGAGCGACTGCCCGTACGGAAGGCAGGCTGTCGAGTCCCTCAAGGAGGTGAAGGACAACTTCGGCAGCCATCTTGAGGCAGAGATCCACTACATAGCAAGCAGAACCCAGGACGGCTTCTCGAGCCTCCATGGCCAGTACGAAGTGGACGAGGACATCGTGCAGCTCTGCGTCCTTGAGGAAAGCCCGGAGCAGTGGCTTGATTACGTTTATTACAGGTCAGTCAACGGCGTGAAGAATTCGGGCTGGGAAGCCGCAGCCTCGGAAACCGGCGTGGACGCGGAGGCAGTCCGGACATGCATCGACTCGGGCAGGGGCAGTAGCCTCCTAGAGGAAGACATAGAGATCGCCCAATCCCTCAGCATAACCGCCTCTCCCACATGGCTTGCCAACAACCGCTTCCTCTTCTCGGGGATAGGAGCCGAGACAGTGAAGCAAAACTTCTGCCAGCACAACCCAGGCACCCCGGGCTGCGAGAACACGCTAAGCTCAGGCCCCGCGGCTTCCGGGAACTGCTGAGCAGCTGTCTTCTAACCAGGCGGACCAATTATGTGTCACAAGGAAACCTTTCCACAAAAATCGAAATATATGTGAATAACCAACAAAAAATAAAAACATGAAGACCTGAAGCTCCTGAGGAGGATGGGAAGCAGGCACTTTGAGGTGGTCAACGCAAAAAAAGATACTCCTCAACTGGGCAAACAAGAGAAATCTGGAAGGTGACATGGCCTACTCCGCCAGGGCAGGTAGGCCGGTTGCAGAAATAGAAAAATCAATGCCCGGAGACGTGGTGTTTGCGGCCTATTCCGCGTACAAGTTCATGTTCAAGAGCGTCCCTGCGGATTACTCTGAAGCATAGTCTATTCCAAAAGCACATAAGAAATAAGGAGAAGATTTCCTGAAAACAGGAACACACCAAACGTCTTCGTCCTCAGGGGAAACCCTGGAAAAATGACCGCAGGCCAGATTTTCGTGGACCTCTGGAACACGAGGGAATGATATGTAAAGGATTTCTTGGACGATTTGGAGGTGAATCTGGGAAGGGTGGGACTATAGGCGGCGATGTTGTGGACTACTGGCACAGAATTCTAACGGAAAAAAGCTGGAAAATCCTCCAGGAGATAAAGGAGTTCAGGTTCACCCTTATCGGTGGGTGGGCCGTCTATCTCTGATCGAGTGTACAGAAGTCAAAGGACATAGACATCATAGTGGATTTCGAGACGCTCTCCCTACTCAGGAAAAAGCATCCTTTGAGGAACCCTCACCTGAGGAAATATGAGATAAGGAAGGATGAAATAGACATTGGTATTTATGTCCCCACTATTATCCCAAGGCAGCTGAAGGTCAGGAAGAAGGAAGCGCTTGAAAGGCTGAAATTCACATGAGCGCCGATCCTATCAGACATCCAGCGATTTCAGCGGGGCAATCAGCCATGCCGAAAGTATTAATTCCTTCCCGCACAATTCTCTACCATGCAAGCGGCAAGAAGCCTGCTCCTTCTCCGGGCAGTGGCGCTCGTGCTCACCGCAAGCGGCTGCCTCCAGACAGGTCAGGAAAGCCCTGACGAGATAAGGGCAAAGACCGCCTGCGTCCTCCTCTGCAAGCTCGAACTCCAGAAGGGCAGCGACCTTTCAGAAGGCCCCTGCATAAGCGATGGCCTGGACGAGAATGAAGCATGGGTCTGCGACGTGGTCCATTCCCCTAGAGCGGCAGCGGACGACCTCCCGGAAAACCAGTGTCCCTCATTCGGCTTCACGGCCTCACACTTCGTGGAGGTGGACGAGTACTGCGAGCTGATACGCGCGGTCTGAGCGCTCGCCTATAAAAGAGGACCGCAACAATAATTTTATCTGTCTTATTCATGATCCACGTCCAGCGT
>CAZMBQ010000118.1:0-2199 GCA_964564705.1 uncultured archaeon | reverse complement strand
CCCGGAAGTATCCCCACGCCTTGCCCTGCATCCCCCACAGACGCTCCGGAACTCGCACTCTCCGCAGTGCCCTCAGAACTTCTCCCTCTCCCGGATTTCCCTGAATTCCTTGGACTCGTGCCACACCTTCAGGAGGGAGTCCTTCCGTATGTTTTCGGGCCCTATCGTGGTAATGAAGACGCACGGGTATATTGTGCCGTCGTAGTCCAGGGAGCAATAGAGCCTTCCCGTACCGCAACCCCCAATGAAGTCCGCGATCACGGAAGTCTATGAAGCGCCTTGTGAAGGAGGCGGCTCTGCATTCCATACAAGCCCACAGGCTCTCGTGGGGAGCTCCTGGACGAGGTCCGTCCTCCTTCCGCAGGAATCCCTTGCAGTGCAGAAGCGGGATATGCACCTTACACCCGCTTTTCCGAGCCACCATCCAATCAATCGGCCGTTTCCTGGGCAGTGTGCTTCTCAGCCGTCAGGCCGCTTTAACGCTCCCGGAAGTTGCAATACAGTATTTGAAATGTGGGATTAAATGTTTTTCCTGTGAATAGTGAGGGAGCGAACGGTTCAGACCCCCACCATCAGCCTTATCAGGTCCCTCAGCCCAGGAGCTAGGCCGAGTATCAGCACAACCAGCTTCAGGAAGTTCTTGAAGTTTCTGTCCCTCTCGCTTTCCCCAGAATAGGAGTCGATTATCCAGAGGACCGGGAGGACGACCGCTATCTTGAGGATGAACATGGATATCGGCCCAAAGAGGGGGAAGAGAGCCCTTGGGAGGACATGCTGCTCCACGTAACCATAAAGGGTGAGGGCGGTGAAGGTTGCGGATGCGTCCAGTAAATGCGCTCCGAGGATGAGCTGGTTCATTGGGGAGAACAGCCTTCCCAGGAAGGTGCGCCGCCTCGCGAAGAGCCGCATCCTGAACAGCAGGGAGAGCCCCCAGAACAGGAGCGACCACAACAGCGTGAAACCGCCCACAAGCAGAAGTGGGACCAGGGAGGACCAGGGGAGCAGGTAGGCGTTCAGCAGGGAGAGCCCCACCCCGAGGGTGAGCATGGGCTTCCAGTAAGGCACCTTGAAGGCCCTCTGAAGCCCCAGGGAGAGCGCGAGGACCCCTAAGGCCAGGGTGAACGTGATTATATAGCTCCCGGGAGTTGGGAATATGGGGGAGGAGAAGAACTCGTTCATCCCCGAACTCAAGACCCCGGCAAAGGCCGCGTCGTGCAGCACCCGGGTGGAGGAGCCCCAGAATATGAACGGGATAACGGCCCAGAAAAAGTGGCGATTGATGCTTATGCGCATCCTGAACAGGAGCTTGAACACCAGCAGCACCGCGATTATCAGGGCAACAGAATAAGCGAGCGTGTTAACAGGGTTGAACCAGCCGTTCTGCAGGATGGGATTGAGGAAGTACTCCTCGAAAAAGGCCATGTGTAGATTTTGGAGTCCGGATATTTAAGGGTTCCGCTGGCGGACCGATTGATAGGGCATGGAAAATAATATTTATCACTAATAAATAGTAACATTTATAAAGACAAAGGCCAAAAAATAAGAGTTAGGCGGTGAATGTATGGGAATTAGGTCATTCGCAGGGGGGGTTGCTCTTCTTGCAGGGCTGGGATTCGGGGGCTGCGCCGTCCCCGAGGACAGCGTGCAAGAGTTCAGTAAATACGCGTGGGTGATGAACCACGCTGTCAGGGATGACGGAAGCTGGGTATTTGAGAATCCGAGGGTTTTGGTTGATGCTTACGATGCCGACGTGAGTCAGGAATATATAAAAAAGGCGCTGGAGCTCAGGCCTTCCGCAAGCGGGAACGAGATAGTTAGATTGAGAGCTGCCGGGCTGGACCCGGAAAGGGATAGGGAGTACATTGCGGGCATGCTTGCCTTCAAGGACAAGGAAGGCGGGCAATTCTTTGATTTTTATGACATTTCAGCTGCTAATAGCAGTCGTGGTGGCGGTAGGCTGGACCCGGAAAGGGATAGGGAGTACATACTCGGCATGATGGGTTTCGAGGGCCCTGACGGCAGGCCGCTGTTCAAGGGGCTGTTCATGAAATATGCAAAGAACGAAGGCATTGAACCCGATTACGTCAGGGAAGCCCTGGAAATAAGGGACCCTGATGGGAACTCCATTGTTCGGTACGCCACGGACGTGATTTTTGCATATTCCGAAATCGATTTCGATGCTGATAGGGAATACATAGA
>CAZMBQ010000117.1:0-2203 GCA_964564705.1 uncultured archaeon | reverse complement strand
GTCAGCGACTTGACGATCTTCGAGGAAAAGCCCCCACAGCCCAGGAGCACGCTCGCCTCCACCGGCATCTACGTCTTCACCCTCCCGGCCCTCCAGAAGGTCTCCAGGTTCCTTGAGACGAGTCCCGGCGATCGCCCCGGCGACTTCCTGAAATGGCTCTCCTCACAGGAGAAGGTATACGGCTACCCCCTCCAGGGCAGGTGGATTGACATCGGCTCCCCAGAGGAGTACGAGCGCGCGGAAAGGGAGTGGGACTGATCCTTCCACATAACGCCGTTATGGAAGAGTTTTAAATCCGCCCCCCAATTCTTTCCCACCGCTTCTGCCCAGCCCCAGGGCGGATGCCCGTGAGGAGGAGCAATGCCCGAGCTCGATGTGAAGGATGAGAAGGAGTCGAGGAAAGAGGAGTTCACTTCCAGGTTCAAGGAGTTCCTGAGGAAGCGGTATTACCAAGAGCTTGTCAAGGCCGCCCGCGCCGACGAGCTCCTTTCCGTGGACTTCAAGGAGCTGGACAAGGCCTCCCCTGAGATGGCCGAGCTCCTTCTCGAGGAGCCCTCCTACGTGTTCGAGGTCGCTTCTGAAGCAGTCGAGGGCATAGAGCTCCCTTCAGCGGTCGGCATAAGGTTCTTCAACCTCCCGGAATCCGCAGTCATCCCAATCCGCGATCTCAGGGCAAAGCACATAGGCAAGTTCATAGCCATCGAGGGGATGGTCAGGAAGGCCTCCGAGATCCGGCCCGAGATAACCGGCATAGTCTGGAAATGCCCCCAATGCGAGAATGAGATAGAGACAGAGCGCAAGGGCAACTTCATAAACAAGCCATACTCTTGCGAGTGCGGGAACAAGTTCGGCTTTTCCCAGAAGCGCAAGAAGATGGTGGACATGCGCTGGATAATGATAGATGAACCCTTCGAGCTTACCGAGGGGGAGAGGCCGTCCCAGGTCAACCTCGTCCTCAAGGGCGATCTGACCAGCCCGGATTTCAGGAGGCTGACCGACCCCGGGAACCGCCTCCTCCTTACGGGCGTCCTCAAGGACATACCCAAGGGCAAGAGCTACAACGTCAAGCTCGACTTCTACATGGACGTGAACCACATTGAGCCCAAGGAGATCGGCTGGGAAAGGGTCGACTTGACCAAGGAGGATGAGAAGGAGATAAAGGCCCTCTCCAGGGACCCCAAGATATACGAGAAGCTCGTGGCCTCCCTCGCGCCCACACTCTACGGACTCGAGGACATCAAGGAGTCCATAATCCTCCAGCTTTTCGGCGGGATCCACAGGACCATGGCGGACAGGACCAAGTCTCGAGGGGACATTCACATTCTCCTCGTGGGCGATCCCGCCAGCGGCAAGAGCCAACTGCTCAAGCTCACCCCCCAGATAGTCCCGAGAGGCAAGTACGTTTCCGGAAAGGGCACGACTGCGGCCGGACTGACCGCTTCGGTCAGCAAGGACGAGCAGTTCATGGGCGGCTGGGTCCTCGAGGCAGGGGCGATGGTCCTGGCGAACAAGGGAATTTTGGCTATCGACGAATTCGAGAAGATGTCCCAGGAGGACCAGGTTGCCATGCACGAAGGGCTTGAGCAGGGGTCCATATCCATCGCAAAGGCATCCATCGTAGCCACGCTCCCTGCAAAGACCTCTGTCCTCGCGGGCGGGAACCCCAAGTTCTCCAGGTTCGATCCCTACATGCCGATTTCAAAGCAGATAACCATACCCGACACGTTGCTGTCGAGGTTCGACTTGAAGTTCGCCCTCCGGGACCTTCCCGACTCCATGAAGGACAAACTCGTTGTCGACCACGTGCTCTCCGTGAGGGAGGAGGGATTCGAAGGAGCAATACCCAAAATACCCCCAGAAACCATACGCAAGTACATAGCCTACTGCAAGAAGATGTGTTCCCCCGTCCTGACCAAGGATGCGGGCAGGGCCCTCAGGAATTTCTATCTCCGCACCAGGAAGAAGGCCGAGTCAGGCGGCGCAATCTCCATAACTCTCCGTCAGTTCGAGGCCCTTATAAGGCTTTCAGAGGCCGCGGCCAAGGTCCAGCTCTCCCCAGAAGTCAAGAAGTCCCACGCCCTCCGCGCGATAAAACTCATGAAGGTCTCCCTGCGCCAGCTGGGCTTCGACCCTGACACCGGAGAGATAGACGTCGACCGCGCCGAAGGCGAGCCGGAGATGTGCGAGGCAGTCAATGCCGCGG
>CAZMBQ010000116.1:0-2209 GCA_964564705.1 uncultured archaeon | reverse complement strand
GGCGCGCCTTGACGCCGTCCACAGCCCTGTGTTAGACGATGCCCTTCCACGGGGAGGTCAGGGAGTTCGCACGGGAAGTGGGGGATGCATGCGGATTCGGGTTCGCAGGGGAGCAGGAGGAGAGTCGGGTGGTTCTGCTCAGGGGGTAGTGCTGCCTTTCTTTCCGTGGCGGAGGAGCTTCCCCCTTTCCCGGGGGACCACTCTCAAGCGGGCTGAGCTGAATTCTTCCTTGAATCCGCGGAGCTCGTAGAGGAATATCCCGAGGGCAGCCACCTCGGAATGGGGCTGGCTTCCTATTGAGAGGTTCCAGTCTGCTGACTGGTAGATTCCCGGGGGGACCTTTTCCCCTCCCACCAGAACGAGGAGGCTTTTCTGCTTCCTGAGCTCAGGGAGCTTGTCCTCGAACGGGAGGCCGTAGACCGTGAGATGGGCCTTCTTTCCGGGGAAGGACTTCAGGAGCGGGTCAGGGGATTTCAGGTGGGCGACTTCAAAGGGGCCGCCCCAGTTGCGGACAGTTTTCCTCACTGAGTTCTCGAGGGAAGAGTCTTTCTCGCCGGTGTAGAGGAATTCGCCTGCGCCGAGGGCCCTGGCCGCCAAGGCGCAATGGGTGGTTATGCGCTTGTCCCTGAATATCCTGTGCCCCAGCCGCAGGACAGAGAGCTTCATTAGAAAGCCTCGGTTTCCTGCTTAAAATCTTTTGGGCCGGGGAAGGCCTTTCGGGGTTCAGAGGGTGACGTGCAGGATCGCGACTGCTTTTTTGCCCTGATAGGCGAAGGCGTTGTAGATCTCGGCCGCGTTCTCTGTCCTGTCCACGAAGAGCCTGATTTTCTTTTTCTCCAGGGCTTTCCGGACCCCTAGGGCAAGGCGGACGGTTCCTTCCATGCCCACACCCACGACAAGGGACTCTGTTCCGGGCTTCAGTATCCTCTTCAAGAGGGGGAGATCGAGGAGATGGGTCTTCTCGAGAGGCCTGGGAGCGCTGTCCCACCAGAGGACGAGGTCGGAGTAGAAGGTCTTTCCTCCGACAGTGACCTCGCCGTACTTCACAGAGTCTATGGAGGGCATGGTTATAATTCGTCTGGGGGGTTTAAATTGGGTTCGGCTTCAGGTTTAAATAATCCCGGGGCCATTAATAAAACATGCAGTTCAAAGGGATGTCGCTGACCCTGAAGGTGATAGTGACCGTTGTCATAATACTGGTTGTGGCTTTCGTTCTGCTGACTTACTTCTCCTCTGGGTCAGAGAGCGTCTGGGAGCAGATAAGCTCCTGGATAGTGGAGGTTGGTGAGGGGGGCGTGCCTTTCACGCTTCCTGATGGTGGTTAAATGGCAAGGAAAGGGATGTCGCTGACCCTGAAGGTGATAGTGACCGTTGTCATAATACTGGTTGTGGCTTTCGTCCTGCTGACTTATTTCTCCTCTGGGTCGGAGAGCGTCTGGGAGCAGATAAACTCGTGGATAGGGGAGGTGGAGGGGAGGGAGAACCCGGTGGAGGAGATCCTGGATAAACTCGGGGATGGTGGAGGTGGAGGGGAGGGAGAATCCACAACACCCCAATATAGACTCCCCGGACGACCTCATTAAAGATGAGTAGCGACTGATTCTCCTCAAGAATAAAAGCGCGCAATGACAAGAATAATCCACTGCGCGCAGCGCTTGTGAGGTGAGGGAGAATGGACCATTCGCACATCATGGGGATGATCACTTCCCCGGGCTCGTGGGAGCAGATCATTTATGACGTGATCGCTTTTGAGGGGCTGGACCCCTGGGACCTTGACCTGAAGAAGCTCGCGGAGGGCTTCTGCGAGCACCTCAAGGGTCTGGAGGAGACTGATTTCAAGGTCCCTGCCAAGTATCTCATGGTTGCCGCGACGCTCCTTAGGATGAAAAGCGACCACCTCCCTCTGCTGGACTACTTCTCCCAGGAGGAGGAAGCCGGGGAGGTGGAGGGGGCCCCGGACGGGGTGAACATAATGGAGGTGACAGAGGAGCACGCGATAAACCCGCTTAACATACCGCCGAGGAGGGTACCGAGGAGGAGGGTGGTCGTGGGGGAGCTCGTGAGCGCGCTCAGGAAGGTGCTCGGGACGGCTGAGAAGAGGAGGGAGAGGCTGGACAGCGCGAGGAAGAGGATAAGGATAAGGGAGGACGAGATAGGGAAGAGGATATCGCTCCTGTATGACAGGATAAACTCGATCCTCGGGAGGGCC
>CAZMBQ010000115.1:0-2274 GCA_964564705.1 uncultured archaeon | reverse complement strand
GTCCCGAGGGCTTCCCGAAAAGCGCCAGGTACGCCCCCTCGAAGAACTCCTTCATCCCGAGCCCGTGCTTTTCCGCGACCTCCCTGAAGAGGTCCTTCAGCTCCCCCTCCCCCAGCCTTCCCGCGAGCTCCTCGAGGGAATCCCGCTGCTTCGCACTCAGGCCGGCCTTCCTACCCTCGCTCAGGGAGAACCTGTACCTCTCGGGAGCGTGTTTCCCCACCCAGCTGGAAGCGCACGAAAGCACCGCCTCCCATCTTCCCGAATCCGCTGCCCCGAGCTTGCTCAGGGACTTCAGCGCCTTACCCACATCCCCGTGCACGTTCACGAGCGTGACCGCGTGCCTGAACCCGGGCTGCGCGGGCATCCTATTGGGCGGCTTTCCGAGGCAGGACATTTCGTACACCCTCGACCAGTGCGCCCTGTCCCTCTCCCCAGTCTTCTCCTCCCCGAAATAGACCCTCTCTGCCCGGTAAAAATCCTCATACACCTTGAACGCCTCCTCCCCGAAGTGTATGGAGAACTCTTTTGCAGGCTTTGTCCCAGCAAACAGGAACCTCACCACCTCGGGTACATAAACCTCCAGCACGTCCCCCAGGGTTATCACGTTCCCTAGAGAGGACGATATCTTCCCCGAGCCCTTCACCGTGATGAAGTCGTACATGAACCTAACAGGCGGCTTCCTCCCGAACACCTTCCGGGAGAGCTCATGCCCGGTGTCCAGGCTCCCGCCAGGAGCATTGTGGTCCTTCCCCCCTCCCTCGCAGGTCACCTTCTCGAACCTCCACCGCATCGGCCAGTCCACTCTCCAAGGAAGCTTCACGTTCCCCTTCTTCCTGAAATCCACCTCCCCCACGAACCCACACCTACACGAGTACTCCACGCGATAGCCCCCGTCATACCCTGAAACCTCCCCTGCCTCGAACCCGCATTTCTCGCAGTAAATCTTCAGCGGCCACCAGTCCTCCGGTAGCGGCTCTTTCCTGTATTTGTCCAGCACCTTCCTTATCTCATCCCTCTTCAGCAGCACTTCCCTGATATCCTCCGCATAAGCGCACTTCCTGTACATACTGCTCTGGTAAATGTACTCGGGCTCGATCCCCACCTTCGGAAGAGCCTCCTCCAGCTCCTTCTCGAAGTGCTCCACGTACGACCCGTGGCATCCCCAAGGGTCCGGGACATCCGTCCCCGGCTTGAGAAGGCTCTTCTCCAACTCCCCCTTCCCGGGAATGTTCACAGGCACCTTCCTGACCCTGTCATAATCGTCCCAGGAGTAAATGTACCTGACCTTCCTGCCAGCGTCCCTCAGCGCCCTCGCGACGAGGTCCACGGTTATTATCTCCCTGAAATTCCCGATGTGCACTGTCCCCGAGGGCGTTATCCCCGCCGCGCACGTCTGGACCTTGGTCTTCGGGAACTCCTGGATGACCTTCCTTGCAATCTGATCTGCCCAGAACTTGGACTCTGCCATGGATAATCATTCCCTGCCAGGCTTAAAAAATGAGCTCAGGGATGCGCCTCATCCCCTGCCGTTTCCCTCTGGGCCCCGCGCTCCGCCTTTATAGCCTCCAGCTGCTCCCTTATCCTCTCCTTGGTCTGCCCGAAATACCTCTCGATGTCCCTGGTCACGCTCAGTATCTTGGTGTGCCCCTTCTTCTCCGCCTTCACGAGCCCCCTCTTCTTGAGCGCCTTGATGTATGAGTACGCCTTGTTCCCCTGTATACTGATTATCTCTGACTGTTTGACAGGCTCCCTGTAAAGTATCAGCGCAAGCGAGCGCTTCGGCCCTTCCGGGAGGTCCTGGTGCGGCGTCAGCCCGGCCACCTGCGGCAGCAGCTCGGGCCTGACCTGCATCTGCCATGCGCCCTCGCTCTCCAAGATCTCCAGGCCCCGGCCCTCGTACTCCTTCTTCAGCTCCTCTATGCAGTCCTTCAGGAACCCCAGCGAGGAGAGCCCCGTAACCTTGGCGAGCTCGTGCAGGTCCAGCGGCTTCTGCGTCATGAACAGCGCCGCCTCAACCACCCTCTTCTGCTCCATAACTATCTATTGCCTCCCCTTCCTTTTACCCTTTTGCCTTTTTTCTTCCCGGACTTCCGCTCAGCCTTCTTGCGCTCTTTCACCTTCTTTATGAAAATCTCCTCGAAAATCTCCTCCTGCCTGCACCCGACCTTCTTCTGGTGTTCCAGGTAAATGAGCGGAAGGAACGTGTTGGTCACCCCCGGCCTGTCCCACTTGGTCACGACCTTGGAGAACTCCACCTCCCCTCCCTTGGCCCTC
>CAZMBQ010000114.1:0-2317 GCA_964564705.1 uncultured archaeon | reverse complement strand
TTGACGTGGCCGCCTCCACCTTCGGCCAGATCAAGATGGCCGTCGAGGACCTCATCAGCATGACGGGGAGACCCGTCACCGCCTCATTCGAGATTGAGGCCTATTTTGACGGGTACATGGGGGCCCCCCCCAGTGAGGTGGTGGGCCTGGGAGACTTCCTCTCTCCCAAGCTCAACCCCCTCTACCACGACCCGGGGGGGGCGCACACCTCGCCCAAGAACGCTTGGTCCTGGGCGGAAGACCGCCTCTGGGACCTCACAGACCAGGCCACCTCGATGGGCTTCCAAGGGAAGCCCATCCTAGCAAAAGAGTTCGGCTATCCTTCCTCAGGCACCTTCGTCGGCCACGTCTACACCGAGGCCGAGCAGGAGGATGCCATCGGACTCTCGATGGAGAGCCCATTCACCGTGGGCTTGTTCGAGTCCTTCGACCAGCCCTGGAAGGACCCGAACCAGCCCTCCTGGGGCAGCTGGAGCGAGCCCGATGCCCATTTCGGGCTCCAGTACAGTGACGGGACTCCAAAGCCCGCACTGAACCACATAACCACGTACCCCGGAATTGGGTGGCTGGAGGTCCCCACCTACATGGTGGGCAGGGACATGTTCTCTGGCTCTCTTAAGGGCCAGGTCTTCAACGTCCCGAGCCCAGAATTGTTCGATGTCATCCTCTACCGAATGGAGGATGACGGCTCCTGGCACTTCGTGGACGCCTGGCCGTCCACCTTCATTCCCACCCAATCGGGTGTGTTCCGGGCCAAGCTCACTTCCACCAGGACGATCCTGGTGGAGGCCTACCTGGTCGATGGCGGGACCCTTCCCCACCCTGACCCGGAGATCAAGCCTAAGTGCCTGGCCCGTGGCCAGGCCTACATCTGGCCCGAGTAGCATACCAAGCGCAGCGCATGGTTCGCCATGCGCCTGCGCGCTTGCCCTGTCATTTTAAAGAGACCTAAAATAACCCAAAGGCCCCCTCAAAATTTAAATAAACCACTGTCCCTATATAATACATGTAGGGTAAAGGACTAATTCTACCCCCAACATAGAGTCTATATGGTACGAATTTTGTGCCCCAAATGTGGAGCAAGAAAAGTGTACCGGATGGGGAGGGGGGAAATAGGAGGTGTTCTTCCTGTAGGCATGACTTCTCACCTAACAGTCTTCCTCTCAGACTTACAAGGAAACAATGGAGAACCATCCTCAGATGGTTCATGCTGGAGCAGAGCTCCAATAGGATTGAGCAATTGACAGGACTAAACAGGAAGAGAATCTTGCGTGCATTGCTCTATGCACGCAGAGCAATGGCCACTGATGTGCCTGATATCCTCTCAGGCATTGTGGAGGTTGATGAAACCTATGTGGGAGGCCAGTGGAAGAACAAGCGCAAGTCCGCCAGGGCCAAGGGAACGAAGCGAGGAAGAGGAACCAGCAAGCAACCAGTCTTCGGCATCCATGCCCGCAAGGGCATGGTTTGGGCAGAAATCGTTGACAGTGTTGAAGCGAAAACGCTTCAACCGCTAATCAAGAAACGGGTCAGTAAGGGGTCAACCATCAACTCGGATTCCTGGAGAGGATACACAGGTATAGCTGCCCATGGCTATGTCCACAGGTGCGGATAGAATACATGTAGGGTAAAGTCCCACTCCTTCCCCTAACTTACCTCCTTTAGTAACTTTATCAACCCATCTATTTGAGCTTTTCTTGTAAGCTTCCTGTGATTGAACCTCCAAACATACTCAGTCAGGTAGAGTCCCAGCCTTTCCCTTCGGACGCCGCCTTTGGCGGCAAGCTTCCTCTTCAGGTAGCCCCAGAATCCTTCGAGTCCATTGACATGCGTCCGCCCCCTGACATACTCCTTCCCGTGATCCACCAGCCTAAAGATTCAAGTAGTGGTACAGGATTTATGGGGTAGCCCTTCCTGTGCAGCGCCTCGTTCCCCCACTCCACGAACTTGAAGAACTTCTTGATGGCGACCTTGAAGTCGTGCTTAGTCCAGGGAGCGAGATCGCTGGACTCGATCCTCAGGACCGCGTCCCAGATCTGGTCTGGGGTGGCGCCCCGGAACGGGCCGCGGAAATGGCGCGTCGCGAAGACGTACAGGTACTCCCCCAGCTTTCATCTCCTCGCGAGCGACAGGCCCTCTGCCGCGCACATCCTCTCGAAGCCGAGGAGCAGTTCCCGATTCTCCCTGCTGATCTCGGCGCGGGAAACCTTGGCGTGGAGGAGCCTCACCTTCCTCTCGAAGTCGTGTATCGACCGGCCGGCCATGCCTCTCACCTGCCTTCCTGCCATAAGAGCCAGGCGCGAGGGCTATGCCACTT
>CAZMBQ010000113.1:0-2338 GCA_964564705.1 uncultured archaeon | reverse complement strand
AAGTTGGAGCCTTTCCTCGCGATGTCTGTCCCGAGCCTGGCCTGTACCCTGCTGCCGTCAGGGAGGGCGCCATCCAGTAGGGGCTCTGCTATGGATATGCTCTTGTTGCAGCGCTGGGCAAGGGTGCTCACGAAGGAGTTGAGCTCGTCCTCTGATTGGAAGGACACGTTGGTGCGCAGGGAACCGAACTTCGGGTCCCTGTGGAATATGTAGATGGGGACGTTGACGCCGTCGCATGATATGTCCTCGATGTTCTCGTCGCGCATTATGGTGTCTATCTTCCCGAAACCGAGTAGGTCGCGCTCTATGTAATAGGTGAGAGCGGGTTTCCTGCTTTCCGGGAGGTCGGGCATGAGGGAAAGTGACTTGACTATCTCCTCCTGGAGGACCTGCTTGGCCTTTATGTAGCCGAGCTTGTTGAAGTCGATGTCGAGCCTGTCCTCGAGCTCCCTCTTGACTCTGTCTATTATGCCCAATTCCTGGGGGGATATCCGGGGCTCCACTGAGAAGTAGACCACCTGGTTGCTGTGCCACTTTATGTTCGAGTAGGCGAAGACCTTCTCCCCTCCAGGGGTGGTGCGGGTCACCAGGGGGTATTTGATGTCTATTCCTTCGAAGGTCTCGGTATCCTCGCTGAGCTTCAGGGGCTTTCCGTGGGGCCTGGTGGCGGAGAGTATCTGGACTCCTTCCGGTTGCGGTGCTTCAAGCGCCTCTTCGGGTATGGGGTAGCGGCCGCCGGGTATCTGGGAATATCCGAAGGGTATCTGGACGCCTTGGGCGGAGAGGTTGACGTTCTGGGCTTCCATCTTCCTGGAGTCCCTCTTTTCCATGGCACTCAAACCTCTCCTCATCTTCTTCACTATCAGCGAGGGTCTCAAAACAGCAGACATAGACGAATCACGTGATTATTATTTTGTCAAGCTCCTTTTTAATTGTGAGTCTGCCCTTCAGGCTGTTTACCGTGCCTGAGAGAGAGAAGGTTTCATTCAGGGCGTAGAGGGTGGAATTCCTGGAATCCCCGTTCAGGAGATTGCGGACCTCCAGACCGGTTTGGGAGAGCTCCACCTCATAGACCGCGTTTTCCAGGTACCTTGGGATGCTTATCGTGTGGGATGAGTTGGAGCTGCCTGTGCGGGCGGCGCCGAGTATGCTTGAGGAGACCCATTCGGTCACCTGGTCGAGCTGGTTGCTCGTGTTCACGGAGATGAAGTAGTTCTGGTATATGGTGAAGACCGTGAAGGATATCAGGAATATGGCGACGCTTATCGAGAAGAGCATTACCTGCTCTATTATTATGCTGAAGCCCTTCTTTTTGCGGCCCATGGTTGATTATGGTCTCCGCACAATAAAAATCCAGGCAAAAGACTCAGGCGACATTTACACGCATCTTCGTGAGGGTGGTGTGCTCAGCGGGCTGGGCGCTTCCGTCGTATGCGAAGCTGATTTTGCTGGAGCCCCTCAGCACATTGTTGCTCTGGTCGTTGAGTGCTATCCTCCTCTCCTTCACCGGGATGTTCTCAGTCAGAAGGCTCCTGAAGAGAATTTTTATCCTGGCGAGGTAGCCTGTTCCGAAGGACTCGACGCTCATAGAGACTATCGAGGGGGATGACTCCCCGAACGTGCCTGTCTTGCCGCCCGTGGCGTCGAAGAAGCTCGCGCCTCCCAGGTAGACCTCGCTGTTGTTCAGGGCGAGGGGTTGGGATATGGGGAAGGAGACTATTATGGTGTTGTTCACGGGTCCTAAGAAATTGTGGGGGTAAACCTCGACAGAGGCGCCGGGCGGGACGTCCATGCTGCCTTCCCCGCCCCCTGAGTTGGCGATGTCTATCAGTCGGCCGTTCAGTCCAAGAGCGAAGGAAGAGATTGTCTGGTATGTATTGGCGGTTTCGCCCTTGTTTATTATTGGGCCGCTCCACATGTATGCGGCGCCCATCAGGCTTATCACTATGCCGGAGATTATTATGATGGAGATGACGTTGACTGCCCCCTTCATGGTAGATATTTGTGCCCGCCCGTATTTATAACCACGCAGGCATCAGGAGCAGTAGACGCTCAGGTGTTGGATTGAGGATATGGTGCCTATCTCGATGGTGTAGTAGCCGGGTTTGTAGGAGCCGCCTTCGCTGCAGCCCACGTTTTTTAAGTCATCATTGCAGTCGTACTTGAGGACGAGCGCGGACTCGCCGGTGGGGATGCTGAGCTGGGTTATGACATCCACGTCAACGCCCTCTATCGCGTGCACGTTGAAGTCAGAGGACTGGAGGTCGGACTGGTAGCCGGTGTTCAGGACGTACACCTTTATCACGCCGCCTGAGCAGTAGTTGCCTCCGGAGGGTAT
>CAZMBQ010000112.1:0-2354 GCA_964564705.1 uncultured archaeon | reverse complement strand
CTGATCACCCTGGGATTATATATGGGTTTGCTGATTAATTAGACACGCTCCTCCTCTACCGGAACTCCCGGGATTCCTATAAAAGCTTCCGGAACAAAGTATAGCCATGGAGTCCCCGGGGGTGATAAGGGATCTCAGGGTCCTTACAGAAGAGTTCATACCCTCCCGCATACTCCACAGGGACTCCCAGCTCGGCTCTCTCAAGTCATGCATAGAGCCGCTGATTTCCGGGGGGAGCCCGAGGAACTGCTTCCTTTACGGCCCTCCCGGGACAGGGAAGACCTCACTCTCCATACACGTTTCAGAGGAGCTGAAGAAGCAGGCTGCGGTGAGCGTGTGCTACGTGAACTGCTGGGAGACATCCACCAAGCACGGGATACTCTACTCCCTCCTGAAAGGTCTGGGCGTGTTCGCCCAGAGGAAAGGCGTGCCCACGGACGAGCTGCTTGAGGACTTCCTGCGGAGGTCCGGAGAAAGGAAGTGCCTGGTCATCCTGGACGAGGTGGACATGCTCGAGGACAGTGAGCTCCTTTACAACCTCGTGCAGGCAGGTATGGGGCTCCTCATGCTCTCCAATTCCGATACAGCGCTCTACAGCGCAGACCCGAGGGTGCGCTCCCGACTCGCCGCTTGTGAAAGGGTGGAGTTCCACCGCTACACCGAGAGGGAGCTCGCGGACATCATAAGGGACAGGAAAGAGTGGGGGCTCGTTCCCGGCTCCTTGGGGGAACCCTGCATAGAGGGGATAGCGTCCCTTGCAAATGGGGACGCGAGAGTGGCGCTTTCAATCCTTTCTGCCGCCGCACAGAAGGCCGAGGACAGGGAGCTGGGGAAGATACCAATCTCCGTGGTGGAGGAGAGTGTCCCAAAGGCAGTGAGCGATTCCCTGAGTAGGGTTCTTGAGGGGCTCTCACCCCACCAGAGGCTGGCAGTCGAGGTCCTGAGAGAGGGGCCGAAAGGTTCTGGGGAGCTGTTCGAGTCGGTCAGGAAAAGGGCCGTAAGGGAAGGACTCGAATCGGTCGTGGACAGGACGCTCAGGAAGCACATGGAACGGCTTGTCAGGCACGGCCTCGCCAGGGCGGAGGGAGGGGGCAGGTGGAGAACATATTCCCTTGCTTCCAGACGCTGAGGCTTTAGCGGAACCTTAGCGGAACGCCCATCAAATGGCCCCATGGTTGTGTTTTTCTACTATAACGGAACTACCGGAACGCTGCCTGGGTCTGGTTTTTATACTCCCTCGGACAACCCTTTAGCACCTAGCTGCCCAGGCCTCTGGGTTATTGAGGAGTGATGTCATGAAACTAAGGGAACTTGTGGTCGATGAACCGGGTAAATTAGAGCCCAGGGGAGGGTTCCTGAGAATAAAGGAGAGTAATGACGCCCATCTTCTCAGCCAACTCGAGATTGAGGTAAAGTCCAGAGGGCTTTCCGGGGAGACGATGAACGCGTACATCTTCCACAACAAACAGTTCCTCGGTTACCTCAAAAGCAAGCTCGCGATAGAGTCCTCCCAGGACGCCAAGGAGTACCTCGCGTTCCTCCAGGAAAACCACTCCCCAGCGTACGCCTCCCTTGCGCTTTCGGCCATCAAGTTTTTTTACAAAAACGTCCTGCTTCAGGACCTGTTCCTTCCGTCCCCAAAAAGAGAGGACAAGTTGCCCTCCGTCCTCTCAAGAGAGGAGGTTCGAGACCTCCTCTCTTCTGTTTCCAACCTCAAACACTCTCTCCTGCTGCAGCTGATGTATGGGTGCGGCCTCCGGGTATCGGAGGCGGTGAGGTTGAAGGTGGGGGACTTTGACCTCAAGAGGGGGATCGTCCATATCAGGCAGGGGAAAGGAAGGAAGGACAGGATAGTCCCGATCCCCAGGAAAATAATCACTGATTTCGCGTTTTTCATCCGCTATTTGGACGACCAGAACCCCTACCTATTCCAGGCCCGTTTGGACAAGGAAGGTCACATCTCCAAAAAAACCGCCTACCAGATGGTCAAGCAGGCCGCTTCCAAGTCAGGGATAAGGAAGAACGTCCACCCACACACCCTCCGACACTCCTTCGCGACCCACCTATTAGAAAGGGGGACGGACATCAAGGTGATAAAGGAACTCCTCGGGCACGCGGACATAAAAACGACCCAGGTATACACGCACGTTTCCTCAGCCTTCCTCAGAGAAGTGAAAAGCCCCCTGGACACACTGGAACTCCAGAAACCGGAACAGTCCACTCTAAAACCCCTCCTGACCGGATATTAAAGGAAAACAACTTCCTTTAACGCATGTTAGTAGAAATAATTGCCCGCCGCTTATCGCGTTATAATTAGCTGTTCTAATTCTTCAAGCATCTTTTTCACTTTTGGC
>CAZMBQ010000111.1:0-2359 GCA_964564705.1 uncultured archaeon | reverse complement strand
GGGAGGGGGGTGAAGGTCATTCCTGGGGAGGGGGTGAAGGGAGGGACCCCGAGGAGGTGCCCGGACACATCCAAGCTTAGGGCGCTTGGATTTGAACCGAGGACACCGTTCAAGGAGGGATTGCGGAAGACCGCGGAGTGGTATGACGGGAATTCGTTTAAAAAACCCAAGGACAATGGTGAATTGTATGGATAAGCCGGTTTTCCGGGGCGGTTCGAGCTCGGTGGTCGAGAAGTGCCAGGTCTGCGGGCATCCCGGGCTTGAGGGGGTGCTTTTCCTTGGGTACCTGCCACCCGTGAATGAGATGCACCACATCGGGAAGAAGCCGCATGAGCAGCCCAGCTATCCTGCGCAGGTTCTTTACTGTCCGAAGTGCAGCCTCGTGCAGCTCGGGCTCGTGGTGGACGCGAAGATACTGTTCCCCCCGGAATACCCTTACACGAGCAGCACGACCAGGATACTGAAGGAGAACTTCGCGGAGCTTTACCGGGAGTGCGGGACCATCATCAAGCTCGGGCCAGAGGACCTGGTGGTGGACATAGGGTCGAATGACGGGAACCTGCTCGGGAACTTCAAGTCGCACAGGGTCCTCGGGGTTACGCCTGAGAAGATAGGGGAGATCGCAATCGGGAAGGGGATACCCACAATAATCGATTATTTCACCCCCGGGGTCGCGGACGGGATAGTTTCAGAGTACGGGAAAGCCAAGGTCGTGACTGCCACGAACGTGTTCGCGCACATAGAGGACGTGAATGGGGCCGTGGATAACATACTCCGGATACTGGCAGAGGACGGGATGTTCATATCAGAGTCTCACTACTTCCCCTCGCTTTTGGAGACGCTCCAGTACGACACCATATACCATGAGCACCTCAGGTACTACTCGCTACATAGCCTGAAATACCTGCTCGAGAAGCACGGGCTGGAGATAGTGCACGCGAGGAAGATACCCACCCATGGGGGGTCTGTAAGGGTGTATGCTGCCAGGAAGGGGGCGCACGGGGTGAGGGATAGCGTGGACAGGATGCTGGAGGAAGAGAAGGGTGTTCTGGACCTGAAAAGGCTGGAGGATTTCAGGAGGGGGGTGGTCAGGAGCAAGCTCGAGCTTCTTTCGGTTCTCAAGGACATCAAGGGCCAGGGGAAGAGTATTTACGGGATAGGGGCGCCCTCGCGCTCAAGCACGCTCATCAATTACGTGGGACTGGATGACGGAATAATCGACTGCGTAATGGAGATCGAGGGCTCGCACAAGATAGGGAAGTGCGTGCCTGGAACGCTCATACCGGTGCTCGAGGAGTCGATGCTTTACCGGGATCAGCCGGATTATGCGCTGCTCTTCTCCTGGCACATAGCGGACGAGCTCATACCCAAGATCAGGGAGAAGGGTTTCAAGGGCGGATTCATCGTTCCTCTGCCAAAACCGAGAATAGTGGACGGCTGAGTGGGAAAATGTTTATATAATCGCGCGCATCCAGATTAGTGTATGCTTGAAGTGTTGCTAGTGGTTTTGGTCGCTTTCGCCGCGACCCTTTTCGTCATTCCCAGGTTCATGAAGTTTCTCATGAGCTCGGGTATAGTGGGGATCGACCAGCAGAAGAGGGACAGGCCGCTCATTCCGAGCTCAGGGGGGCTGCCCGTCGCTTTCGGGCTGCTCGGGGGAATAATGCTTTTCGTGGCGCTGGACACGTTTCTCCTGAACGGGGGGGCGGAGGTCCTGGCCCTCATGGCTGCCTCTGCCACCATACTCATCATCTCGCTCGTGGGGATACTGGACGACCTGAACGTGAAGGCCACGCAGCAGACAGCGAGGACAGGGACAAAGGAGTACAGGCTCGGGCTGAGGCAGTGGGTGAAGCCCGTGATGACGCTGGCCGGGGCGGTTCCGCTGATGGTGGTCTCGGCCGGATCCAGCGACCTCTTGCTTCCCCTGGTCGGGGGGATAAACGTGGGACTGCTGTTCCCGCTCTTCTTCGTACCATTGGCCGTGGTGGTGGTCAGCAACGTGAACAACATGCTCGCGGGGATGAACGGGCTCGAGGCGGGGATGGGATGCGTGGCCAGCGCCTCGCTGGGGATTTACCTGCTGAATGCTGGGAGGATCGAGGGGAGCGTGATATCGCTCGCACTGGCGGCTGCGCTGCTTGCGTTCCTGGTTTACAATAGGTATCCTGCCCGGATACTCCCCGGGGACTCACTCACGTACCTCGTCGGGGCGGCATTCGTAACGGCGGTCATTATAGGGAACGCGGAGAAGTTCGGGATATTCATCTACCTTCCGTGGATACTGGAGGCTGTCTTGAAACTTAGGGGGAGATTCGCGGTTTCCTCCCTGGGGGTTCTGCAGGAGGACGGGACCCTG
>CAZMBQ010000110.1:0-2389 GCA_964564705.1 uncultured archaeon | reverse complement strand
AGAAGACCGCGAAAGCCCCGACCAGAACCACAAGAACAGTAAGCCATGTAGGCACCTCGCTGCTGCTGGCCGCCCTGGCCTTTGGTTTGGATGCGCTTGCGCTTTTCCTGACCGCTTTCCGCCCCTTCCTCGCTGCCATAAAATTATTTGGCTTTTAATTATTAAAAGCTTTTTCGGTCCGGCCGGCCGCGGCAACACCGAGGCATTTATAAGGACGAACGCCAATAAATGAAGAAAATAAGGACGCGTGATTCTAATGGCGCAACCAATGCCCCCAAGCTACATGGCATACGACAGGACTATAGTGGTGTTCTCCCCAGACGGGAGGCTCCTCCAGGTGGAGTACGCAAGGGAGATGGTGAAGAACGGCTCCACTTCGGTCGGAATAAAGATCAAGGAAGGGGTCCTGCTGGGCTCTGTCAAGACCTCCCCCAAGCTCGCGGTTGCGGATTCCTACAGGAAGACGTACGAGATAGATGAGCACATAGGCGTGGTTTCCGCGGGCTCGCTCGCTGACGCGCGGGAACTGGTGGAGTTGGGAAGGATACGCGCCCAGATAAACCGCGTCACTTACGGGGAGCCGATCTCGATAAACTCGCTCACGACCTACATCTGCGACCGCAAGCACCTGGTCACCCAGTACGCCGGCGTGAGGCCGTATGGTGTGGGTCTGCTGGTGGGTGGGGCAAACGACGACGGGATAAGGCTGTACGAGACAGAGCCTTCAGGGACCATGATAGAGTGGAAGGCCCAGGCAATAGGCAGGGGCGCGGACAAGGTCAAGAGGATCCTCGAGAGGGACTACAAGGAGAACCTGGACAGGGAGAAAGGCCTCAAGCTCTTTATCAAGGCGCTCAAGGCAGGCGAGAAGAACGCGACCCCCGAGAACATAGAGGTCCTGCTCGTGAAGCATGACTCCACCACGCTGATAGGCAAGGAAGAGATAAAGAAGCACAGTGCCTGATGGACTTTTTCTTTTCAAAAAAGACCGAAGCCAGTGCTTACGGCCGCGAAACCGGGGTTTCCGGAAAACCCCATGGAAAAAGAAAACCCTTTCCAGAACAGTGACCTTTTTCTTTTCATGCCACAACCGGTATTTTTATATCTGCTTCCGAAAAATATGTCATGGTTTCCGTCGAGAATGCTGTCGTGGCGAGGATTGATAGGGAGGGGATGCGCTTCGAGATCTTGGTCGACCCTGACATGGCGCTGGATTTCAGGAGGGGGAAACCCGTTTCCGTGGAGGGCATGCTTGCAGTGAACGGGATATTCACGGACTCCCGGAAAGGCGACCGGCCTTCAGAGGACGACCTGGAGAAGGCATTCCGGACCAGGGACACACTTAAGGTAGCCGAGACCATCCTCAGGGAGGGCGACATCCAGCTCACAACCGAGCAGAGAAGGAACCTGGTGGAGGAGAAGAGGAAACAAATAGCCAACATAATCTCGAGGCAGGGCATGGATCCGAAGACAAGGCTTCCCCATCCGCCTCAGAGGATACTTAACGCAATGGACAAGGCAAAGGCGGTGGTGGAACCGTTCAAGCCGGCAGAGAGCCAGGTCGAGGACACGCTGAAGAAGATAGAGTCCGTGATACCAATTAGCGTTGAGAGAGTCGAGATCGCGATCAAGATCCCGATGGAGCACGCCGGAAGGGCATCCTCTGCGGCGAGGTCCCTCGCGCTAGTCAAGAGCGAGGAGTGGAAGGGGGACGGATGGTACGCCCTTCTGGAGGTGCCTGCTGGCATGCAGTCCGAGGTGCTATCCAAACTCAACGGCCTCACCCAGGGCAGCGCGGAAGTGAAGACGCTCAAGAAGTGAGCGCGTCAGAGTCCCGGAGAACCTGCCTAACGTAGGGTTGGAGACCCTTTTCCATGCGGCTTATCCACCTGAACCTGGAGTGGTTGCCGTCAAGCCTGACCTCACCTTTCAGTGGTTCCGCTAGGAAGCAGACGTTTATGGTGTGGATACCCGACCTTGCTTCGGGGAAGGGGCTCTCCCTGAAGAACGTCTCATAAGTGCCTATCCTATTCTTCACCCTGACCTTGAGGCCCGCCTCCTCCCTTGCCTTCCTGATGACAGCCTTCTCGAAGGTCTCGTTCTTGAGTATCCTACCCCCAACAATCCACCACTCGCCCCTGGCAGGCTCCCGGGACCTCTTCACCAGGAGGACCCTCCCCTTCCTGGCTATAACGAGGTCAACGCAGCACATGGGAAAGCTCTCTAACATCCCTCGGAAAACGCCCTCGGGCACCATGAACTTATCTTGTCCCGGATCGCTTTTAAGCGTTCAGTGGGGGCAGGCGAAACTTTAAAAACCCCCGCTACATTATATGAAGGACAAGAAATCTTCGGGGGACACGATACCAAAGAAGTGATTACGAAAACC
>CAZMBQ010000109.1:0-2411 GCA_964564705.1 uncultured archaeon | reverse complement strand
AGACTGAAGATCTTGGTGTTGAGGGTTCGATTCCCTCTCGCCCCACCTATTCTCTCCAAGCGAAACCCGATACATTAAATAAACATTAAGATCCAATATGAATGAGGCCTGTCCAGGCCGCCCCTGACTATGCCCACGAAGAAGGAACCAGGAAAGGAGAAGCCAATGCCCGCAAGGCTCCTCACAGCCCGGGCAGTCCTTGACAAGGGCTTCGGGCCCCTCCTCGAAAGGGGATACGGCAAGCAGGTCGGCGACAGGCTCGAGCTCGGTCTGGTGGAAGCACTCTACCTCTTGGAGAAGGGCAGGATGACCCTCTCCAGGGAAGGGAGACGTTTCTCCTTCAGGCGCCTGTTCGAGTTCGCACTGAAGAAGGACAAGCGAATACACGAGAAATATGTGGTCTTCAAGGACCTCCGGGGACGCGGCTTGGTCGTGAAGACGGGCTTCAAGTTCGGCTGCGACTTCAGGGTCTATCAGCGCGGCGTCGGTGTGAAGCGCGGTCCCAAGGCCCCTTCCGAGCACACGAGATGGATAGTCTTCGCAGTGCCCGAGGACTACAAGTGTGCCTTCCAGGAGCTCTCCCGCGCAGTCCGTCTCGCTCACTCCATCCGCGCCACCATGCTCTGGGCTGTCGTGGATTCGGATGCTGACGTGACCTACTTCGAGGTCGTCCGGAAGAAGCTCTAACATTTCTTTTGTAAATAAAAACCCATTTATAAGGAGGAAAGCACAATTCTATAAAATGAGGCTGCTTTCCCTCTGGATGGCAATCCCCCTCACGCTCCTTCTTATTCCTGCCTGCGCAGCCAGCCCGGTGATAAGCGAAGTCTTCTATGATGCAGAGGGCTCGGACGACGGCCTTGAATTCATAGAGCTCTACAACCCCACCGGCGAGACTCTCGACTTGGCAGGCTGGAAGATCGAGTGGGGCAACGGCGCGTCCCCTGGGGAATGGAAGCTTCAGGCCGCGCTCTCTGCCCAAATGCCTCCCTACTCCTTCTACCTGGTGGGCGAGGCGAACGTCTCTGGCGCAGACCTCACCACTAATCTGGAACTCCAGAACGGCCCTGACGCAGTGAGGCTCCTCGATTCCGGCGGCCTAATTGCAGACCTGGTCGGTTACGGCGACCAACTGGCCTTCAGCAGCCCCGAATACTACGAGACCCTCCCCTTCCCCCAGGTCTCCCCTGGACACAGCGTCGAGCGGAAGCCCGGCTACCTCTCCCCGCTGGCAGGCAACGGCCAGGACACAAACAACAATTCTGCCGACCTCCTCGAGCGCGACGACCCCGAGCCCCAGAACTCCAGCTTCACTGAATTCCAGGCGGTGTCCCTGATCCGGACCCTTACCCCTGCCCAGCAGACCTACCTACCAAGTACCCGGATAAACGTGACCCTCGCCTACTCCTTCTTCCTGAACCAGGTCGGCATAATAGTGAGCGAAACTATCTCATCCCCCCTCGAGAACGCAGACCCCCAGCCCGATCACCTGAACCACACGACAGGCCTGATGAAGTGGCTTGCAATGGGCGCTGTAAGCCTCCCGAACCAAACCCTCACCTACTCATTCCTCGCTCCGGACGAGCCCGGCACCTATCCCATAACGGGAGGGTGGCAGTCCGTCAGCCTCGCGGGCGCGATCTCCCAGGGAGCTCCCGCAGACGCCCTGATAACCGTGATATCCGGCTCCCTGACAGGCTTTGTCGAGGACGTCTTCGGCTCTGCCCTACCCAACGCCACAATCGCCCTGCCGGAATCCTCCACCCTGACCGCTCCCACGGGCTCCTACTCCCTCTCCCTCCCCGGCACGGGAGTCTTCCCGATAAATGCTTCCAAACAGGACTACCTACCCGAGGCCGGTGAGATAAACACCTCTTCCCTTCCCGGGATGGTTTTCAACTTCACAGGAAGCAGGTCCCTGGTCCCTGAACAGGTGGACGACACAAGAATGCTCCTCTCAATATCCAGGTGGGCCCAGGGGTTCCTTGATGATGACAAGGTCCTGGAGGTGGTACACCAATGGGCAGCCACCCCCTAATTCCCCTTTTCCTGTCCCTTCTACTCGCAGCAGCCCTCCTACCCACCGCCGCCTCCCAGGCATCCATCACTAGGAACCCCGCGGCCGCCCAGGCCCTCCAGGGCCAGGAAGTTCACTTCCACCTCTCGGTCACCCCCTCCCCTGACCAGGAGGGCCTGATAATTACCGAGCTCCTGCCCCCTGGCTGGTCCCTCGCCTCCTCCTCCCCGCCAGCCGGCAAGACAGCCGGGAGCGAAGTGAAGTGGATGTTCACCTCCAAGACAGGCCTCTCTGCCGAGGAGATCCACTACTCACTGACTGCCCCTTACCCGGGATCCTACGAGCTTACCGGCAGATGGCAGACAATCGACAACTCAGGAAAGATGCACTCCGG
>CAZMBQ010000108.1:0-2421 GCA_964564705.1 uncultured archaeon | reverse complement strand
CTCTGTCATGTACCTCTTCATAGAGCCCCCTTGGTCTTGTTCAGGCCCCTGAGCGCGTCAAAGAGTGCGTACACGAGGTTGGTCCTCGCGTGGGTGTTGCCGAAGGTCTTCACCCACATGTCGCTCACGCCGGCGAGGCCGAGGATCTTCCTTCCTGTGGGGTTCGCCACCAGCCCCAGGCCCTTTGGACCGGGGAATAGAATGGCCCTCACAGAGCCGCACTTCGCCTCGGATTTGAACGGTATGGAATGGGAGCCTCCGCAGGCGCACTCCCAGGAGCCACACCCCTTCCTTACGCGGACGACGTTAAGCTTTGCCTGGAGCGCGGCCTTTTCCATTGCTGTCCTGTGCTCCTTTGAGGAGGCCTTTCCCACGCCTATTATGCTGGAGCCGTCCCCCACTGCGACGACTGCGGTGAGCTTGAAGCGCCTCCCAGACTTGTGCATCCTGACGGTCCGCTTTGTGGCGGTCCTCCTGATGCCTCCACCCTTTCCGGGGGAGCCACCAATGTATATGACCTCCTGTTTCAGATCAGGGACCAAGTGGTCCACTATCTCCGGCTCGAGTATGACCTCGCCCTTCCTGAGTATCTCCTCGAGGGATGAGAACTCCCCGCCCTGTACCCTCTTGCCGAGAACAGTCTTGGGAATCCATGGGGGTTTTTCCCTTTCCCTGTAGCCTCTCCTTCTGTTCATGTCATCCGCCCTTGTACCTTCTCCGATTCATTATCTTCCCGTAACTTCCTAAAACCTTATTAGGATTGTGATGTTTGCTTTTATAAGTTTTAAAGGCCACCCCCCACACCTCTTCGAGGAGAGGGAAGTGGCCTGCCTTCAGGGACTCGTACAAGAGGAAGAGGTCGATCGCGTGGTCTTCGGCCCTCGCGGATGCCCGGGCCAGACCGAAGTCTATCAGGAAGAGGCTCTTCCCGGAAAGGAGCATGTTCGAGGTGGTGAGATCCCCGTGCATTATTCCGGCGTTATGGAGGGCTGCCACTACCTTCCCAACCTCCCTGGAAACGGCCGTCCTCTCCTTCCTTTCCAGGCTGCCGAGAAGCTCCTTCAGCCTTTTCCCCTCGATGAATTCCATCCTTATCTCGAACTCCCCTGTTCCGAGCACCCTGGGCACGCTTATGCCTGCACGGGACGCCTTTGATAGCAGGCGAGACTCTGCGCGCGTCCTCGCCTTCCTGAGGCGGCCGTCCAGCTCGGGTATCCGGTAGCCCTTTGGGACCCGAGCCTTGATCACAATCCCGGCTTCCCTGAAAACCAGTGCCTCTGCACCTCGCTGGAGAACTTCCATGAATAAAGCTTATTTAACCGCTATATTAATCTAAAGCAGGGGTCGGGCATGTCAGAGCAGGAAGGGATAACGCATTCCAAGGGGGCGGATTTCCCGGAGTGGTACAACGAGGCGGTCCTGAAGGGGGGGCTCGCAGACTTCTCAGGTGTGAAGGGGTTCATGTTCATAAAGCCTTACGGCTACTCCCTCTGGGAGCGGATACAGGGGACCCTGGACAGTATGCTCAGGGAGAGCGGGCACAGCAACGCGTACGCTCCGGCACTCATCCCAGAGAGGTTTCTGAAGAGGGAGAAGGAGCACGTCGAAGGGTTCTCCCCAGAGCTCTTCCTTGTGACGCATTCGGGAAGCGGGAAGCTGGAAGAGAGGCTTGTGCTCAGGCCCACGAGCGAGACCGTTATTTACGACTCCTACTCGAAGATGGTCAGGAGCTGGAGGGACCTGCCACTGCTGCTGAACTACTGGAACTCCGTCTTCAGGGCAGAGATAAAGATGACAAAGCTCTTCATAAGGACGTGCGAGTTCCTCTGGCAGGAAGGTCATACCGTGCATGCCACTGAAGATGAGGCGGGGAAAGAGGCCGCCGGGGCGCTGGAGACTTACAGGAGGCTCTGCGAGGAGTGGCTGGCCGTTCCGGTGCTTGCGGGGCGGAAGAGTGAGAGGGAGAAGTTCGCCGGGGCGCTGGAGACTCTCGCGCTCGAGGCGATGATGCCGGACGGGAGGGCTCTCCAGATGGGAACCTCGCACAACCTCGGGCAGAACTTCTCGAAGCCCTTCGGCATCTCGTTTCTGGACAGGAACCAGAAGAAGCGGTTCGCATGGCAGACCTCCTGGGGGGTTTCCACGCGCCTCATAGGGGCCCTGGTGATGGTGCACGGGGACGACAGGGGTCTCATGCTCCCGCCCAGGATAGCCCCGATCCAGGCGGTGATAGTGCCGATCTACCGAGACAGCGAGAAGACGGAGGTCCTGAAGAGCGCGCGAAAGCTCGCCTCCTCACTCAAGGCAAGGGTCCACCTGGACTCGAGGGACGGCTTCACCCCCGGGTGGAAGTTCAACGAATGGGAGCTGAAGGGCGTGCCCGTGAGGATAGAGATCGGGCCGAGGGACATCCAGAAAAAG
>CAZMBQ010000107.1:0-2447 GCA_964564705.1 uncultured archaeon | reverse complement strand
TACCCAGATGCTTAAGGGCACCCAGGTTCATTTCGGACTCCACGATCTCCTTTCCAGCGGCCCTGAGGGCCCGGAAGAAGATCGCGTCGGTGTTGTTGGGATCCTCCTGGAAAGACCCGAAGAGGGACCTTTTCACCGCGCTCTCGACTGATCGAACCAGAGCGTTGTAGCCAACCCCCAGGAGTGCAAGGGCTACTACTATCCCTATCACGAGCCACCTTGTTCTCATAAAACCTCCCTCTTGGAGCCAGGGCCCGGGAAGGGCCACTCCTTCCCGGACCCTGGCGACTCAGTTGATGATGGACCGCAGGTCCTCGATCTTGCCCTGGAGTTCCTGGAAATCGGACTCCAGGCTACTGATGCACACCCGGAAGTATCCCCTATTAGCGGCATACTTCCGATAGTTGTTGTATTCCTCCATGGCAGCCCTGGCACCGGCCAGTTCCGCCTCCGTCTGGGTGAGGGAGTCCAGGGCAATCCTCAACCCTTCCCAGTACTCGAATTCCTTCTCGGTCTCGTTCTTCTTGTCCTTGGCCGAAGAGTACCCCTCCTGATCAGAGTTGGAGAACTTCTCGAAGTCTGCCTTGGCCACCACATACGCCGCCTTGGCCTTGGCGTATTCCTTCTCGATGAGATCCTCAAAGTCCTTCTCTTCGAAAGACTCGAGGTATCGAGATCTCTCAGCCACCATGCCATCATACGCCGCCTTGGCCTTGGCGTAATCCTCTTCGGACTCCCGGAGAGCCGAGGAGAGCCTTCTACTGTACCGGATGAGATCCAAATTGTTCATCATCCCATGGAGGTCGATGAAATCGTAGATAACCTGGTTGGCCCTCTCGATCTCGCCCTGGTAGAACGAGATCTTACTCTTGACCTCCTGCTCTCGAGTCTTGAGGGCCCTAAGCTCGTCCTCCTTAGCAGGATCGACCTCCACTCCCTGACCCTCATAGGGATTCCGGAGGTGGAGGTACCCCAACTCACCCGGAAAGGTAGCGATCCTGGGAGTAGACTCGACGACGCCCTCAAGAGCCTTCCTGGCTTCTGCCAGGACACGGTCCGTGTGGGAATCGTTCTCCCTTCTGATGGCGGTGTAAGCCGCCAGGGAGTCCTTTACCACTCTCCCTGCACGGCGATCCATGGACTCCACAAGCCTCTGCTTGTGGAGGTCCCGGGCCACGTGCGAACCCTTCGGCTCATTGAGCCTTGTGAGCTCGTGAACCACAAGACTTGCCTCTTCGGTCCCCTCTTGTTTCCAGGTCCCATAGCTGGAGACCTCCACCAAGAGTGTCCGAAGAGTTTTATTGGCCACCATTGGGTGTCGAGGCAACTGGATGCCGGTGACCTCCATGTTGTCCTTCTCTCCCTCGACGTAAACGTCGAGGTTGGCCTCACCGACGAGACGGATGCCGCGGGTGCTGGTGATCTTGAACTGGTCGAACCCCTCCGCGGCCTTTCCGAAAAGCTGCTCGAAGGGGTCCTTGCTGGGGACGTTGGGCATGGCCCTCAGGGCCTCACTGTAGCCGTTCATCGCCTCGGGGGTGAGGTGGACGATTAGGAGCCGGTCGGCGAAGTCGTCGAGGCACAGGAGGAATGCCTCGTTGTGGATCGTGTTGGTGGTCATTTTCAGGATACGAAATCCATTGTAACCCACCAACTCGTCCTTCTTGGCCCCCCAGGAGAACAAGGGGGCATCCAGCCGCCCCCTATTCTGGACGGCGTGCCAGATGGCCTCCACTTCCGAGGAGGCCTGGGGTACGGTCTGGGTGACCGTTGCGGTGCACCCGACCAGGGAGATGAGAACGGCGACCAACAAGCCGCAGGTAAAGGTACGCATGGGTAACTCCTTCCGTTACCTTCTTGCAGGCGCTAAACTGCGAAGAGAGGTAAAAAACCACGCCCCGGTTAGCGCGCATCAAATGCCCGGGGGCCGTAGCCCTGGACACACGATGCCCGGGGCGCGGCTTGAGAGACTTTGTATCTTGTCCGAAGTCTTTGCCCTTACAGGAAAGTCAGAACAAAGGTCTTCGGGGATTTCTCATGAAGAAACCGTCACCTGCACAGCAACTTTGCCTCTTCACGGGGACCAACAGGTTGTGTTGGAGGGTGTAGTGTGTGTAGGTGGTTGAACGGGATCCAGCCCTGAGGAGGGGGCAAGTGGGCTGAATCCCTTTGTTCCGCCTGGATTCGTTTCGTGTTTTTTAACCATTGTAAAGTGAATAATGGGAATAAGTTTTTTAAAGGTTTCGGTTCTCGAAAAACCCCTTTTCCCGGCGGTTTTCGCGTTTTTTTGCCCCTCACTTGGCCCTGTGCGCAGCCTTCGCGGGGACCGGATTCCTAATCCTTTCCCAGTGCTCCTTGTTCAGGACGCACCCAACGTCAGGGGCCTTGAGGTCCCGGAAGTATCCCCACGCCTTGCCCTGCATCCCCCACAGACGCTCCGGAACTCG
>CAZMBQ010000106.1:0-2556 GCA_964564705.1 uncultured archaeon | reverse complement strand
TATCAGCATGCCGAGGCCCACGTTCGCCTCGTTGCGGGTTAGGGGAAATATCCAGAAGTATCCCGGGACTATCCTGTCCAGGAGGTGGAGCTCTATCTTGTCGCCGAGGCCTTCCACGCCCCGGTAGTAGCCGCGCAGGGCGACTATGAAGTGTTCAGGGGGGTTCTTTATCCCAAGGGAGCGGGCGAAGACGCTGTCCGCACCGTCTGCTGCAATGTAGATTCTTGCCCTAAGCGTGAGGGGCTTGCCGGTGCGGCTGTCCTCACACTTAAGCTCCTTCACTGCGCCGTCCTCGAGGACGATCTCCTTTACTGCCACGCCTTCCAGGATCTGGGTCCCGAGGGACTTGGCCTTCTTAAGGAGGAAGTGGTCGAGGTCTTTCCTTCGGACAACGTACCCGGGGGTGTCGAGCCTGTCTAGGAGGCTTATGTCGAGCTGGACCCCTTTGGGGGAGGAGAGACGGAGGCCGTATATCTCGACTCCGGGAAGCTTTCTGTATTCCTCGTAGAAGCCGAGCTCTCTGAGGACGGCTGCGAGCTTCCTTCCCTGGGCATCGCCACATACTTTGTCCCGCGGGAAGCGGACTTTGTCAAGGAGGAGCACCTTCCTGCCGGCCTTCCTAAGGAACATGGCCGCCACTGCCCCGGCAGGGCCGCCGCCCACGACTATCGAATCATGCACTTCCATTAGGACACCTTTAGAAGGATTGTGGCTTTCCTTTAAATTTTTGAGTGCGGCTGCTGGGGAGAATAAAAAGAAAAAAAAGGGAGTGTTGCCCAATTGCCGCGTTACTTTGCCTTAGTGAGTTCAAGGGCTCCCCATATAGTTCCTATCAGCAGGAGTATCCAACCGATCATGCTGAACAGGACATGAGCCCAGTACGCTGCGTCTCCGGCAATTGTGAGCCATTCCATGGACGCGACTGCAAGCAGGATGAACAGCGCGCTAGCGGCTATTAGGTTAAACTGCTTGCTTATTTTTGCCCTGACCTTCACGTACTCGGCGAATACGAGTACGAGGAAGATCGCGATTACCGCATCCCAGAGTCCTCCGAATATTGCCATTGTACCACCTTTTATAAGGACTCGCTCACCCGTGAACCTCATTTCGTTGATGGGCGAGCCCTTTTTATTTTTACTGCCAGTTGGTATTTAAAGGTTGGAAACCGAAACCTTTATAAGCAAGCCCGGGGCCTTATGCGACCTGTTTTCAGATATAGACCTCTACCATGGCACCTGCCACGAGCAAAGCGATGCCAAACACCATCAGCTTGCAGCTGTCGAGGAGGATGGGGCCCAGGATGTGGGTGTTCCTCCTCAGGATGGCCGTGGAGAGTATGCCTCCTGCCAGGGCGGCTGCAAGGTAGCCGCCTATTTCCAGGGCGCCGTGTGGAAGGAAGCCCAGGTAGACTATGGAAAAGTGGAGGGCGGACTTGGAGAACTTGCCTATGAAGACCCCGAGGACGGAAGCGTTCCAGACTATTATGAAGATGGCGCCTGCGCCGAATATGAGGGAGAAGGCGAATGCCACTGTCATTACCTGGAGGTTGTTGAGGAGTATGGAGCTGAAGAGGCCTTCCTGGGCGAGAGCGCCTGTCCCGCGTATGTCGTTTATCTTGGTTACCTGTGACTCGAAGCCGCTTCCCGGGAGGGCGAAGCTCCACAGGGCGAAGGCCGTGGTCACGCCGAAGAAGTAGAGGAGGAGTATCAGGATGTCCCTGCCGTGGAGCTCCCAGAAGGGGAGTCTGCCCTTCTTCAGGGACTTCTCCTCTGCTCTCTCCTCTCTCTTTATCAGGAGGACCATGAAGTAGACCGAGGGTATTATGGTGAAGAGTACCGAGAGGAACCCGAAGTCCGCGGTGCTGACAGAGTTTATCTGGGATGCGGCGGCTATCCCAACAGAGGCTACTATCAGGGCCCAGAGGAAAGTGACCGTGGGCCTCCTTTGAACGTAGCTAATGTCGACCAGGGACTCGAGCATCGGACCGGTTGATTATTGTGCGAGGCTGCTTAAATTATGCGGGCGGCTGGAACAAATAAATAAGGGAGCCCAGCATAATAAAGAAGAGTAAAGGAGTAGGTACTGGTTGTTATGGCAAGGCTGCAGCGGCTCGTTCTTCACGGGTTCAAGTCTTTCAAGAGGAAGACTTCCGTCCCGCTCCCTCCTGGTTTTTCCGCAATAACCGGTCCGAACGGAAGCGGTAAAAGCAATATTGGCGACGCCATAGCGTTCGTGCTTGGGAAGTCCTCGAGCAAAGCCCTGAGAGCCAAGAGGGGGGAAAACCTCATCTTCCACGGGAGCAAGAACAAGGGTGGTTCTGATTTCGCGAATGTCGTGATTTACTTCGACAACTCGAGGAAGACGCTTCCTCTCAAGGAGAAGGAGGTGTCGGTTGGGAGGAGGGTTAATAGGAAGGGGGTTTCCACTTACAGGCTGAACAACAGGGTGGTCACAAGGCAGCAAGTAGTGGACATAATGAACCAGGCGGGCATTCATCCGGACGGCCACAACATCATACAGCAGGGGGACGTGAACAGGATAGTGGAGATGGACGCT
>CAZMBQ010000105.1:1556-2610 GCA_964564705.1 uncultured archaeon | reverse complement strand
GAGAAGGATGCTCCAGAGGATCCTCTGCATGTAGCTTTGCCTTTCCTTCATGAAGCCGAAGCCTTTCTTTTTACTGAAAAGGGAGAACCTGCCGCCGCCCCCGCGGCCAGGTATGGTTCCCTCATGTGCGGCTCTCTTATAATCCTCAAAGCGCTCTTCAGATACAACTCCCTTCCCTACAACATTCCAATTGGAAGGTCTTGTTCTTCTCTTTTTCTCCTGGTAAAGCTCTTCCATTTCCCTCCTCTTTACTTCATCCCAATTGGAAGGTCTTGTTCTTCTCTTTTTCTCCTGGTAAAGCTCTTCCACTTCCCTCTCTTCTAATCCTCTGCCTGCAAGGATGCGTTCAATACCCAACTGTTGAAAGCCCCTATCGCGTAAAATTCTTGCGCCCCTTGCAGCGTCCATGCCCCCAAGGGCCCTAACTTGCTTTTGCACTATTCTTTCTGCATCTTCCTTTGAAAAACCCGCTTTTTCCAGCAAATTCCTGGCTTCAGAATACTCATTATTTTCGACGTGCTTCTTGGATTTTTTTAGGGCTTCACTCTCCTTCTGTTGTTTTTGACGGTCAAAATTTTTTATCATTTTCCTGCATTCTTCTTGTGTGAAGCCCGCTATTCTGAGCATGGAGTTTGCATCAAAATACCTGCCTTCATCAACCGCTTTCTTCGCATTTTTGATGATCTCATCCGAATTTCCGTCTCTGCGCCGAGATTCACTCATTCTTCCACCCCCCGGCTGAAGGGCCAACGCCCGCTAAAAAACCGCCCGGACAGCCGCCCTCCCTGCAAGACATTTTCTGCATCCCTGACCATTTAATAATTATCCTGCGCTGTATAAATAAATAGAATTGGACCACAACTCCGGCAGCGGGAATAAGGGGTTTTTGCGCCATCATCCCGTACTGATGCTTGCATCGGGGATTTCCCAGCTCCCGCTTCCGGAGAACTTGATGACGTTCGTGCCCTCCTTCAGGTATTCGGCCGGGAAGCTGACCGTGTTCCCGCCCTTCTGGAGAGCCTCCGCCTTCTTGGCTATCTGGCCGATGAGGTTC
>CAZMBQ010000105.1:0-1546 GCA_964564705.1 uncultured archaeon | reverse complement strand
CCTGGAGGTCGATCCTGTTGCCGTTAAGGGATATTTCCATCACGCCGCTCTTCAGGAACTCGCTGACGGTGAAACTGAGCCTTCCACTCTTGTCCTGGAGGCCCGCGGCCTGCTCCTCAGTGAGGGTGAACCTGCTCTCCTTCACTATGTTGCTTCCGAGGGAGTAGATTCTCAGCAGCGTGCCTGACAGGACGTTCGTCCCGCTGGAGGAGAACGTGATGACGTTGTTGCCCGGGTTCAGGGGGGCGTTCTGGAGGTCGAACTCCACTTCCTCGCTTCCGAGAGGCGTGCCCGAGTAGATTTCAAGCCCGTTGACCTTGATGGCAAGGGTGCCGAAGCCTGAGCCGTAGAAGCTGACTGCCCCGCGGTCGAAGTTCTCCATCTCGGACGGGAGCAGCTCGAAGGGAAGGATGCTGTTCGGGCCGTAGTCCAGGATGGCCCTGAAGTCCCTGAGCCTGTACCTGGTGGAATCCCAGAATGCCAGACCAGGCCCGTCCGCCCTTACCTCCAGGTTGTTCTCGCCCTTCACGTAAGCGTTCCCTATCTCAACCTCGTTCAGGCCGGTGGCCCTGCTGTTGAAGAACTCCTTGCCGTTCCAGGTTATCCTGAGGTTCCCAAGCAGGTTGGATTCTGGAACCGAGAAGAGTATCCTCGCCCCGCGCTGGAGCTCCAGGAAGGCCGGCTCCACATCCACCCTGAGCTCCTCGTGCGTGCCGCCCGCGACTCCCTGTGTTATCTCCATCTCCTCCACGTGCTTGAGGAGCTCCTCCTGGGTCTCACCGACCCTGAGCTCCCCGACCGCTATTGTCTTGGAGGCGAAATCCTCTGAGAAACCCACCCTTCCCGGGGAGAACTCGGCAAGGACCTCGAACTCCCCCTCGCCGGGCTGGAACTCGAATGAGCCCGAGAAGAGAGAAAGCGCAACGATGATGACGATGGCGACGGCAAGAAGGTAAAGGAAGGATTCCACGCCCCTCATCTTTCCGCCCATACTATTATATTTCCCGGTTAAATTAATAAATGGAGATTGATAGCGCATGATAATACACAGGATTGACAGGCGGGAAGGCGTGATAAGGGTGACGCTACAGGCACTAGAGGACCTCTGGCACCTCCACAAGGTCCTGGAGCCGGGGGACTTCGTGAGGGCAAAGACCTACCGCAAGGTTTCCGTGAAGCGCGGCCAGGAGATAGTGGAGGGCGAGAAGAAGCCCGTGAACCTCACCATCCGCCTCGAGAAGTCCGAGTTCCACCGATACACCGGGAAGCTGAGGCTTTCCGGCACGATAGTTTCGGGTCCGGAGGACATACAGCTCGCCTCCCACCACACGATAACAGTGGAGCCCGGCATGCAGGTCTCGGTGAAGAAGGAGTCCGTGCGCGGATACCACGTGGAGAGGCTGGAGAAGGCCAAGGTGAAGGAGGCGAACATATTCTTCGTGGCGATAGACCGGGACTCCGCGGACTTTGGGGGGTTGAGGGAGTTCGGGCTGGAGATGCTGGGCTCGATCCCATTCAGGAAGACCCTGGAGGAGGACAGGACGCC
>CAZMBQ010000104.1:0-2635 GCA_964564705.1 uncultured archaeon | reverse complement strand
GTTTTCAATACACATGGGATATGGGGGAAGGATGGGGGGGACAACAAGGCGAGGCTGAGGATGGGGGGGTTCCTGGCCGGGAAGGAGGGGGGAAAGGAGAGGGTGATTCTTTCCGGGGACTTCAACATGAGCGGGGGAACGAGTTCGATAGCGAAGGTTGAAGAACAGGTGAGGAGTGTGTTCAAGGGGGGTCTGAAGAGCAGCTTCAACATGAAGCGCAAGGAAGGGAGCGGTTACGCGAACTCTGTGGTGGACATGGTGTTTGTGAGTAGGGACATCAGGGTTCTGGAGAGCTATTCGCCTGGGGTGGATGTCTCGGATCACAGGCCGCTCGTTGTTGTGATTGATTTCTGAGGTTCTGGTCAGGCGCCCATGAAGGCGAGACCGCAGAATACCCACCCGTTCCGCGCTCGGAACTGCAGGACTTTAGGTTTGTTTTTGTGGTTTCTTTTTCATGTGGATTGATTGTGGCAGGGTCTTAAAGGCGTCATGTGCGCTTCCAGGAGGCCGGAACATCGACCATCAATGCGCGCAGGAGGGACTCTGTGTCGATCCAGTGCTCGTCTTCGTACCTGCCGAGCTCGAGGCTTTCTATTGGGAGGAACAGCCAATCTTTTTTCGGGGCGCGCCATGCAAGGAAACCCAGGGCGCCAGCCTTTTCACACCACTCCTTCATTTCCATTACCTTCTCCTGCTTTATCCGCGGCTTGTTCGCGTGGGCTTTGCACTCTATCGCGAGGACGCGGGAGCTTTTTATTGCCACTATATCTGCGGGGGAGTTGTGTCCCGAGCCTGCCACCCGGAGGGTGGAGAATCCCCTTGTGGCCAGGAATTTCATCAGGCTCCTCTCGTAGTGGACGCCTTTCGCATAGGTCATGATTATTATAGGGACGGGGATTAAAAAAATGGGTCTGGGGGAGGGGCAAGGATTTAAATACAATCTGTCAATTGGCGTATATGCATAGACCGATTGACGAATTCGGGCTTCTCAGGGACAGGCTCGCAAAGGACATTGTGGGAGAGATAGTGCTGTCAGACTCACCAGAGAAGGTAATAAAGAAGTGGAGGAACATGTTCAGGGTCTCGCAGAAGAGCCTCGCGGAGAGGTTAGGGATAACGTCCTCGGTCGTCTCGGATTATGAGTCAGGGAGGCGGAAGAGTCCGGGTATATTCGTGATAAAGAAGTATGTTAATGCCATACTGGATATTGATGAGGGGAGTGGGGGGAAGGTTATAAGGGGGTTTGCCAAGGGGTCTTCTGTTGCACCGATTTCTAATGCAATAATCGATATGAGGGAGTTCTCTTCCGGGGTCGGGGTGGAGGATTTCTGCTCGATTGTGGGGGCGAGTATGATCACCAAGCAGGGAGGGAAGGGGCAGGTTTATGGATATACTGTGATAGATTCCATCAAGGCGATAACAGAGTTCTCTTTCCAGGAGATGGTGAGGCTGTACGGGTCGACGAGCCAGAGGGGGCTAATATTCACGAAGGTGTCTACCGGGAGGACGCCGATGGTCGCGATAAAGCTTACGAGCCTGCACCCTGGGCTGGTCGTACTGCACGGGCTCTCTGATGTGGATGAGATCGCGAAGAGGATTGCGGAGGTGGAGAACATACCGTTGGCGGTCTCAAGGCTGGAAAATGTGGAGGATATAGTGGAGAGGCTCAGGGGGATTGACTAGGGTTTGAGGGAGAGGAGCTTGCATTCAGCCTCATTTTTCCGGAGCTCTGCCAGGGCATAGCGGCCCTGGAAAGCAGGGCCCGGGTTGAGGAGAGTGGTGGGGCCGAGGATGGCCTGGCCGGCTGCCTCGTGTATGTGTGCGGTGAGGACGAGGAGGGGTTTTTTGGAGAGGATGAATTCCCTGACCGTGCTGGAGCCGACGTGCTCGCCTGTCTTTATCTTGTCGAGTGGGGTGTTTTTTGGGGGGTTGTGAATCAGTAGGACCTGGGGGTTCGTAAAGGATTTGAGGGCCGCTTTCACCTCCTCTTCTGTGGGCTCGAAGAGTGTGTTGAAGGGGGTGTGTGCGCCACCGAAACCGGCGAAGGTTGTGTTGAGGAGTGTGCGCTGTTTTGAATGGAGGTTCACGCCGTAATCATCCAGGAGATCCAGGGTCTCTGGGGGATCGTGGTTTCCGGGTACACATAGCAGCGGCTTGTTTAGGGAGAGGAGCTTCTGGACCACCATCTCCGCAGAGTCCGTTTGGGGGAAGTCGGGGCCACCCTTGAACATGTCGGTCAGGTTGCCCGGGCAGGCCACAACGTCTGCGGAGCGGGCAGCGGGCTGCTCAAGTATGCGGCCGAGTGCCTGGATGTCTCCGTGTATGTCTGCTATTGCGAGGATTTTCATGAGTATATTTCCCGGGGATTTTTAAAAAGCTATTTTGGGAAGTAGTAGCGCATTTCCTGATACTGGTTTCTGAGGGCGAGCGTGCCCTTCCTCACCCCGGAGGGGTCCTGCCCGTCCAGGATGAGTTTTTTCAGGAGGGTTGCTATTTCCTTCATGTAGCTTTCGTCCATGCCGAAGTGAGTCATTTCCTGAACGCTGAGCCTGAGACCGCCCGGGCTCATGGGCTTGTTGGGATCGTCGTCCGGGAGGAGGTTTTTGTTGAGAATCAGGCCTGCCCGGGAGCAGTG
>CAZMBQ010000103.1:0-2636 GCA_964564705.1 uncultured archaeon | reverse complement strand
GCCTGCCACACTCCTGGCGTCCATGCCCGCGGTGGTCATCCAGAAGTATGCGAACATGACCGAGCCGCCCGTGAGGACGAGTGTGTATACAAGCACGCGGGCTATGTCTATCGCCGGGACATAATAGAGGGAGGTTAGCCCGAGGCCCGCGGTGACGAGGTACCAGACCACCCCACCCGCCAGGGCGAAGCCCATCACCATCTTCAGCCCCTTTCTCTTCATGTAATATGCCAGGACAGCGCCCAGCAGGGCGAAGGCGCCGGCGGTTATCATGAACCCTCCAAGTGCTTCTGTGCGGGGCGGGGTGATGAAGTAGGCGAAGCCCCCGGTGGGGGCGCCCTGATCGTCGAACGTCCCGAGGATGGGGTTCTGCGCCATGACCGCGATCAGGCTGAGGTTTGCCAGCAGGGCTGCCACGAGGATGACGGGGATGTTGGAGGTATAGAAGTACTTGAGGGGCCACCTCCTACCGAAACCGCGGACAGAGCCGAATGCCAGGGGTATCTCCACCCTTATGGCGTTGGCGTAAACCACGAGGAAGAAGACTATTATCGTGGCGAACACGGGCATCATGGAGAGGAATGCCTGGAGGAGCTCACCCACTGACACGGCGGTGAGGGCGAATGGTATTGCCCCGGCCGGGGGGTTGCCCACTGAAGGGAAGATGCCGGTCGTGGTCAGTGGGTTCAGGGAGCGCACGAGTATGGACTTGGCCACCCCACCCACGATGAAGAGGCCCACGCCCGATCCGAAGCCCCACTTGGATATCACTTCGTCCATGAATATGACGAGTATCCCCCCTATGGCGAGCTGGGCCATCACTATGCCCGCCAGCTCAGGGGAAGCGGCAGGGACAGCGCCCATGGTGACGAATATCACCGCCTCCACGAAGCAGAATATTATCGCGAGCAGCTTCTGGGTCCCCTGGAAGAGCTTCTTCCCCGTCTCGCTCTGGAGGTCCCAGGGGATTATCTTGGAGCCCACCATGAGCTGGAGGATGATGGATGACGTGACTATGGGCCCGATACCGAGGCTCATCAGTGAGCCGAAGCTTGAGCCGAGGAGTATCTCGAGGAACCTGAGCTGCCCGAGGGCGGACTCGCCGACCCCGATGACGATTATCTGGCTCATGATGAAGAAGACGAGCAGTATGAGGCCCGTCCACTTCATTTTGTCCCTGAACGTGAGCCTTCCCACCGGGGAGGAGATGCCGGGAAGCTTCTGCAGTATGTTCAGGTAAGTCTCTTCAAAACCCATCTGGAATCACTTTTACTTGTAAATATTGTAGGTTTATTATATAAGCAACGCATAAAAAGGCCCGGCGAGGATCAGATATCCTCGGCCTTCCCGCCCGCCTTCTCTATCTTCTCCCTGGCCCTTGCAGAGAAGGCCGATGCCCTCACCACGATGCCCTTCGGTGGGCTGCCCGCGGAGAGGACCTTGAAACCCTTGAGGACGGCTTCCTTGCCCTCGGGCAGGTCGCGGAGGTTGACCGCCTCCAGGCCAGAACTGAGGTTCTTGTCCCTCAGGGACTTGAACTTCTTCTTCGCGAAGTGCTCTGGCTGCTTCTTCCTGAGGAATATCTTCTTGTGCTTAAAGGAGCCCGCGAATCCCTTCCCACCCTTGGAACCTCCTCCGCGGTGCTTCTTCTGGCTCCCGTAACCATGCGTCCTCCTCGCCCTCATCCTCGAGGATTTCTTTCTGTGTCTCATGCAGACACCTCCAGCTCCTTAACCTCTGATTCGAGGATGCTCTTGAATCCCTTGCTGAATACGAAGTGCCCTGCAAACCGCTTCCCATCCAGGAGCAGGGGCATCCACTTGCGGTCGTCCTCCCACATGTCATCGTAAGGGAGGACGTTCACGGGGAACCACTGGAGCTCCCCTTCGCCCCTGTTGACGGGCTCGCCAGAGAAGCCTTCTGCAACGAAAACGTGCACGGTGAACCACTTGCCGCCTTCCTCCATGAAATTGAGGGCGCCTGCCTGTTTCAGGCCAGCCACTTCCAGGCCAGTCTCTTCCCTGACCTCCCTGACAGCTGCCTTGTGTGGGGGCTCTGCGAATTTGAGCTTGCCTCCCGGGGCGTTCCACTTCCCTTCCCCGAACTTGCCCGGGGCCTTCTTCTGCAGGAGGACCTTCCCCCTGTCGAATATGTAGCAAAGCGTCGCGTCCTTCATAACATCCTCCTCAAAAGGTCGTTTATCTTACTGCCCCTGTACCCGAGGTCGCCTTTCGGGAAGTGGTGCTTGGTGGACCTCAGTCCCTTGGAAGGCGGGGAGAGCCTGAACACCGGGCCGCCGCGCTTCTCCTTCAGCAGCTTCTCGGCCTCCGGGGAGACCTCGCCCCAGGCAACCCAGTTGCCGGCCTTCACGAGCATCCTCTTCATTGACTCAGGAACGATCACGCAGTGGTTGACCTTCAGGAGATTGAGGCTCCTCATGGTCTCCTTTGCCCCCCTGCCCATATTAACGCTTCCCCTGAGGCGAACTGCCGCGTAATTCATGCGTTGACCCCCCTCGAGAAGTGGATGACGCGGGACTCGCCAAGGTCCTTGACGACGAAGTCGTGTCCCGGATACTTGCGCATCGCCCATTTCAGCGCGCTTCCCTCCCTTCGCGGCGGAGGGGTCATCTCAGT
>CAZMBQ010000102.1:0-2638 GCA_964564705.1 uncultured archaeon | reverse complement strand
GGAATACGGGGGGTCGGCATAATGTTCAGCCACTGTGTTTCCGCGGTCTCGGGCATGGGTGACAGGGAGCTGAGCTCGCTCTCCCAGGAGGAGGTGGACAGGCTCGTTGGCATAATAGAGAACCCGGGCAAGGCAGGCATACCTTCCTGGGCATTCAACCATAGGAGGAACCCGAGTACAGGAGAGGACAGGCACCTGGCCTCCTCCAAGCTTGAGTTCACGACCAGGACAGATATAAACGACATGAAGAAGCTCCGCATTTACAGGGGTATCAGGCACGCGGCAGGCCTTCCCGTGAGGGGCCAGCGCACAAGGGGCTCCTTCCGGAAGGGCAAGAGTGTGGGCGTCAGCAAGAAGAAGCAGGCGCCCGCAAAGGCTAAGAAGTGATGAGCATGAGAAAGCTTAGGAGAAGGTTCAAGCGGCCGAAGAGCCCGTACGACATGCAGCAGATAAAGGACGGGAAGGCGCTCCAGAGGAAATACGGTCTCAGGAGGAAGAAGGAGATTTGGATAGCACAGGAGACTCTCAGGAAATTCAGGCAAAGGGCACGTGAGCTCATCACCGTCAGGGACGCTGCCAAAGAGGAGGCTCTCATAGGGAAGCTGCTCAAGCTCGGCCTCCTAAAGAAGGGCGCCACCCTGGATGACGTCCTCGAGCTCACTGTCGAAAACCTTCTCGAGAGGAGGCTCCAAAGCATTATTTTCAGGTCAGAGCTGACACAAACGCCGCTCCAGGCAAGGCAGGCAATAGTGCACGGACACGTGAGCATCGCGGGCAGGAAGGTCCCCTTCCCGTCCTACCTGGTAAGCGTGGAGGAAGAATCCGGCGTGAAGTCCGCATTCAAGGCGCCCAGCCCCCCTGTATCGAGGGGCCAGGTATCCGCTTCCGGAAGCGGGGCCGCGGAAGGCGCTCCGGAGGGAGCTGAAAAGGAGGCTGCATAATTCATGGCAAGGTATGACAGGGAAGGTAAATGGGGTATAGTGCACATCTACTCCAGCGTCAACAATACCATAATTCACGTGACAGACCTTTCAGGCGCCGAAACGATAGCCCGCTATTCCGGCGGCATGGTCACCACGCGCGCGAAGGACAAGGGCATGGCTTTCCCCGCCATGCTCGCCGCGAGGAAGGCAGCCCAGGAAGCGATGTCAAGGGGTATCGTGGGAGTCCATTTGAGGATCAGGGCCCAGGGAGGGCAGAAGAAGAAGATGCCCGGCCAGGGGGCGCAGCCCGCGATAAGGGCGCTCGTCAGGGCAGGGCTCAGGATCGGTGCAATAGAGGACGTGACCCCTGTACCGCACGACGGATGCAGGAAGGCCGGGGGAAGAAGGGGGAAGAGGGTATAAGCTTTAACCCCCACGGACAAATCTAATTGCCTTGTGGACACAGGGCAGTAAGGAGGTCGAATGATTGTAACGACTACGGAAAACATTCCTGGGAAGCAGGTGAAGGAGATACTCGGGGTGGTTAAGGGCAACACCATCCGCGCGAAGTGGCTGGGCAAGGACATTGTGGCTGGGCTCAGGCAGATCGTCGGTGGGGAACTTACCGAATACACCCAGATGCTGACAGAGGCCAGGGAGGAAGCCTACAAGAGGATGCTCCAGAGCGCTGGGGGCCTGAATGCCGATGCGATAGTGAACGTGCGCTTCGCAACGAGCCAGGTCATGGCTTCTGCCGCCGAAATGCTGGTCTACGGAACCGCAGTGAAGCTGAAATGAGGAAGCGAATCCCTTTATAAACAATCCGCTTAAATAGTGTTTTATTATGGCAAAGGGACACAAGCCCGTAAAGGGCTCGAGGGCGTACTGGCCCAAAAAGAGGGCCGGAAGGATATACCCCCAGCTCGGCCCGTGCCCTGCCGGCAAGGGCATGCAGGCATTCGCCGGGTACAAGGCGGGTATGGCTCAGGCGTTCTTCACTGATTCAAGGAAGGACTCGGCCACGCAGGGCAGGGAGATCACTGTCCCCGTCACTGTGCTCGCCGTCCCAGACCTCGCAGTCTTCGGGATAAAGGCATATAAGAAAACCCCTTACGGTCTGAAGGAATCCGGCTCCTTTCTGGCTGAAAAGCTTTCCAAGGAGCTCTCGAGGAAGCTCTCGCTCCCCAAGAATCCCAGGAATAGGGGGCTTGAGGGTGATGAGTTCAGGCTGCTCGTGCACACGAGGCCGGCATTCAAGAAGAGGCCCGAGGTCTTCGAGATTCCTGCCCAGGGCCTGGAGGAGGCAAAGGCGCTTCTCGGGAAGGACATCAAGGCATCCGAGGTGTTCAGGGAGGGAGAGTATGTTGACGTCCGCTCCGTCTCCAAGGGCAAGGGCTACCAGGGCCCGGTCAAGAGGTTCGGCGTGGTGATAAGGGGAAGGAAGGCAAAGAAGAAGAGGCGCCACATAGGCGTCCTGGCCCCAAGGAACGTGGCCCGTGTCAGGGCCAACACGGTCGCCATGGCCGGCCAGATGGGCTTCCAGACCCGCACCGAATACAACAAGCTGGTCCTCAGGATAGGGGAGGGCGGCCTCAGACCAGAGGGCGGCTGGGTGGGCTCGCCCGACCTGAAGGGAAGCTTCCTGCTGCTGAAGGGCTCGGTCCCGGGACCGAGCGCATGATCCATGCCGTTGAACAAGGGCCGGAAGCCGTCGG
>CAZMBQ010000101.1:0-2729 GCA_964564705.1 uncultured archaeon | reverse complement strand
AATCGGCGGCTACGTAATCGAGGGCGGCTTATACAAGAGGGAGTTCGAGAAGGGCTTGGTGCTCGCGAACCCGAGCGAATCCCAGAGCCACGCCTACGCACTAGACGGCGCCTACGAGAAGATGGTCCCCGTGGGCGGGGGATACGTCACCTCCGAGGACGACTATGACGGCTATCTCTCCTGGGAGGCTGTTTCAGGCTCGGTCACGCTGCCGCCAGTTAGCGGGGCGGTTTTAATAAGGCAGTGAACCGAAATATCATCGTGAAGCAGCTGTTGCTGGTTGTTTTGGTGCTGGTAGTACTGGTATCCGGCTGTATTGGCAGTACAGGCACACCGCCTGCCGGGGGCGTGACCGTCATGCAGGACCAGGCCTACGGCCCCGGAGCATCCAGGGACAACCTCTTCGACGCCTACCTTCCCGATCCCTCAAGGTTCCCGGGCGAAAGGCCCGCGATCATTCTAGTCCATGGCGGCGGCTTCCAGACTGGAAGTAAGTCAGGCTTCCGTGCAATGGCAACCAGATTCGCGCAGGAGGGCTTCGTTTCCGTGGCACCCAATTACGAGCTCTCCCAGGGGCAGCTTTCCAGGGATGAGTGGCAGCCCTGGCTGGATGCGTGCCAGCGGGCCGCAGACGACGTCCGGCTGCTGCTCGAATACCTGGAAGAGAACCACGGCACGTACAGCATTGACGCAGGTGAGCTCTATCTTGCAGGCGCGTCCGCGGGCGGAACCGCAATCCTCCACGCAGTCCTGGCGGACTGCGGCACCCAGCAGCCTCTTGAGGAGGATTACAGCAACGTGAAAGCCGTCTTCTCGCTCTGGGGAGGCCTGATGGGACCGGACAGTCCCCTCCACGGAGATCAGGGACTGAACTACTTCACTCCCTCAGATCCTGCCGTCGCGGTCATCCACGGCACAGAGGACAGCCACTTCATCGCCAAGTATGAGGCGGGCCTCGAGATAATAAGGCAGGCTAACGAATCTGAAGTATACAACGAGTTCTATCCGCTAGAAGGCTCGGGCCACGGCCCCTGGGACAGGAGCGACGAGATAACCGCAAGCATGCTCGAGTTCATCTTGCTTGTCCGGTCAGGGGGTGCGGAATGAAGAAGTTTGTGGTGCTCCTCGCAGTTGTGCTGGCTGTTTCAGGCTGCACGAGCCAGGGCGAAACTGGTCCCGAATCCCAGAACAGTACCCTCATCGGGGACATCCGGTCCTCTGAGGTGATTGCCTGGGTCGCCCCCCACTGCGACGACGAGATATTCGCCTCAGAAGTGCTTGCCCTCGCCAGCCTCGGTTACGGGAAGGAGGTTTATTCTGTGTCGCTGGCCGAGGGGGCCTCGGCATTCCCGCCAGGGGCGACCCTCGCGGACAGGCACCAGGACAACGAGGAATTCAGGGAGTACCTCGAACTGGCCGATTACGTGAGGCTCGGGATAAGCACGTATCCTGATCCGGAGAAGAAGAGGAGCCTTTTCGGGTTTCTGGACGGCTTCCAGCCGGGGTTGGACATGATAATGACCTTCGAGAACACCCATGGAGGCAATGGAATGGAGGAGCACGTCAAGGTCTCTGGATGGCTGACCGAGTACGCGAAGTCGAGGGGAGTAACCCTCTACTACGTGATAAACAGGGATCCCATAATAGGCGACGGTATGGATCCGCTGCCCTACACCGACACGATCGACCTCGACAACGTGCACGTAACGCTGGACGGGAAGAGGACCTCCCTCTGGGACGTGAATGTGGGCGTCCTGGAGATATACAAGAGCTCAGTGCCTTCTGCGTTGGGCCTCCTGAAGCCCCAGAGGCTTGCCAAGGTCCAGCACGCCAAGTTTTACAGGAAGGTGAACTGAAGTTTTTTATCTGGGAACAGACAAATAATAAACCATGGTCACGGCCGTCTTCTCTGTCATCGCGATGCTCGTGATAACCGTTGTAGTCGTGGGGATCGGCTACGCCTTCATAAGCGGCCTGGTCACTACAGCCTCGGAGCCGCTCAAGGAGGGCAGCTGCGTCGGCAGCGGGGAGCCCGCGAGGCAGGCGGTAAGCGGCATTGATTCTGTCATATCAGAAGTCGTGGACATGAACATAGTGGGGGCTTTGGGGGGTTTTGGTGTGGAAATCCCGGCATACTCGAAAGTGTGTTTCGTGAATAGGGAAGATCCAAACCCCAAACCGGAAAACAACTGGAACCCCAGCCAGGAGGTCCTTGACAGGCTGACCAGCCATTCATCCCAGGATTACGACTCAAGCATGTGGGTCTACGCGTGCATAAACAATGACGGGGAGGGCCGCATGGTGGATGCACTGTATCCTTCGGAAAGCTTCTGCTCTGTTAATGAGAACATAGTGTTCGGCAACAGGGCGCCGGAAATGCCAGCAATAGATGCTGTCCCCGCCGGGAAGGGCGGGTATTCTGAGGATTACGTGGAAAATAAAGAAGTGTCTTACGGTCAGTATGTTGATAATCATGCCGACATATACGTGCCTGATCCGGATGTGTTTCCCGGGAAGAGGCCCGCGATAGTGTTCGTCCATGGCGGGGGCTTTGTTGGAGGAGAACAGGCAAGGATGACGCCCCTGTCGATGTATCTGGCCAGCCGCGGCTACGTCTCGCTCAACGCAGAGTACAGACTCTCGTCAGACCTTAGAACATGGAAACTGAGGCTGGCGGCCTGCAACGATGTGGTTGATGATATGAGGACGCTTGTTGATTTTATCAAGAC
>CAZMBQ010000100.1:0-2767 GCA_964564705.1 uncultured archaeon | reverse complement strand
CACTTCCGCGTCCACAAGCGGGCCGCATTCCTTACCCACGGGCGCGGACTCCCCTGTCAGGGACGCCTCATCCACCCTGAGGTTCACTGTCTCGAGCAGTCTCATGTCAGCAGGGATCTTGGTGCCCTCCTCCAGCAGGACGATGTCCCCCGGGACCAGCTCGCTGGAGGGAACGCTCTTCCTGCCCCCGTCCCTGAGCACGACCGACTCGGGCGAGGCCATTCTCCTCAATGCCTCAATGGCCTTCCCTGCCCTGAATTCCTGGACAAAACCGAAAAGCGCGTTCAGGACCACTATCACCAGGATGACCCCCGCGTCCAGGGTCTCCCCGATTGAGAAAGCAAGCGCAGCAGCCACGGTGAGTATGATCATCAGCAGGTTCCTGAACTGACCGAGAAAAATCCTCAGCGGCCCGGGACCCTCCCCCCTCTCGAGCTCATTCCTCCCGAACCGTTCCAGCCTCCTCCTTGCTTCCCCCCCATTCAGCCCCTTCCTGGAGGAAGCCGCCCCCTTCAGCGTTTCCCTAACAGAAAGCCGATGCCACTCCATGCTTAACTATTCGTATCGCCGAATAAAAGCCTCCCGGTAAAGGAAAGCATTAAAAGGCAATGGCCCAATTAAATCCATGGCAAACAGGAAGAGCCTCATGGCAGTGGTATTGCTTTCCGCTGTCGCGCTTGTGATATCCTCCTACCTCCTCTATATAAAATACACGGGGGCAGAGAGCTTCTGCGACTTCTCTGACGAACTCTCCTGCGACCTGGTGAGCCAGTCCCCTTACTCGGAGTTCCCGCCCAATTCCGGCATCCCCCTCGCAGGCCTCGGGATGCTCGCATACCTTCTCCTCCTAGCCCCCGCGGCATTCCTCCTCGATACAGAAAGGACCTCCCTGTTCAGAATAGGAAGGCTGGCGGTCAGGAAGCTCATGCTGCTCTGGGGACTCTTTATGGTCGCCTTCTACGCCTACCTCACATACCTTGAGCTGTACGTCATCCACGCCATATGCCCCTTGTGCGTCTCCACCTTTGCGCTCTCTATCCTCCTCCTGGTCCCGCTCTCGATAGGCCTGCGAGGCGTGAAGCAGAAGGAGATAGCACACTTCTACAGGCGAACCGAGTCCATGCAGACTCAGAGCAGCACCCAGAGCGAGGAGCCAGCCCCATAAAGCGGTATCAAACAAAGCAGCGCGCCAAAGACCCTGAGCACCCTGCCCTTCCGGGTAAGCCTCGCCTCCATCCAGACCAGACCCGCCGCTATCAGAGCCCCGGCCGCCAGCTTGAGCGCTGCCACGGACCAGAACCCGTATGCGATAATGAGTTCCCTCATGAAGGCATTCTTCTCGTATCCCGTTCCCTGCAGCGATATTCCGTGCGCTGTCAGGAGCACGTCAAGCAGCTGCAGCCCCATGAAAACCCCCGCGATCAGGCGCATACTCATGCCAGACCCACCGCCCTGAAGAACAATGAAGAAAGGGAGTTCGCCCAGGAAACGTCCGCCCCCAGGATCACCGCAAGGTCATACGCGACCACCCCGGCAGCAAAGGTACATGCAAGCAGGACGTATGCGAGCGAAACCTTTCCGCCCAACCTCCCGAGCCTCCTGAACAGGTGCAGTAGAAGGCCAGTGAGCGCCATGGTAAGCGCCTTCAGCCCGAGGAAGAAAGCCCACGGGAAAGGAAGGTTACCGTAGATGTAAACGACCACCGGGTTGAACTCCTGCGCGTGCTGCCCAATGCTGTGCACTGTCAGGAAATAGTCCGCAATGAGCATTGCGCAAAAAGCAATGAAGAGCCAGAACACTAGTTTGCCTGCAAAAGGGTTAGCATGGCCGTGAAAACCATGAGCGTCATCATCCCCGCCACTGCCGCGCTCACCTTCAGGTCTTCCATGTTCATTTCCATGCTTATATCTTGGGCCCCCAGCCATATAAAACTATCTGGAGCGCGCGATTAAAAAACCCTGCCCCAGGGGCTCCCCACTCCAGTGAAGTGAATGGTATTTGAAAATGAAACCATACCCCAGAAAGCAATTCGGCCTTTCCCTGTCAACTAATAAGTATAGAAAAAACGCGCAACCGATCAAAATAAGAATTCCCTCCAATACCAATACATGCAGTACCTGCGAATGATGGGGAAATGGATGGCGCTGTCGCAGAGATAATCAGGGATCGGTATATGGGAGCAGAGCACTCCCATGGGTGGAGGGGGAAAGGAGCATATTCATGAATGCGGAGTCGTACATAGGAAGCCGGTATTGGGTGGGAGTAGACCCTAAGTCCAATTTTTATCAGATAAGCTGCAGGAAAATCGAAAGGGCCCTGGAGAGGTGGGGATTCGGTGATGAATTCATGAGGCTTGTCCAGTCCGTTCTGATATTTGACAATCAACTGCCAGTGGACGCAGCAACGAGCCCCCACCCGTGCAGCGTGGTTCTGGATTATTGTGGCCTTGAGATAATGAGGCTCCCCAAAATGGCAGAAGTCCTGACAAGGCTCGCGGACAACTGCACGTTCTCCTGGGGGATCTTAACTGTCCTCGAAGGAGAGGGAAGAACTCTGCCATGAGATAAGGAAAAGGTTCAGAACAGTCGGCCTGAGAGCAATAACCACCAGCGTAAAGGATATCCCGAAAGAGGGAATACGGCTTCCGGGAATCGTCATTGTATCGCAACCTGGCGGGGACTCAGGTCCCGGGGGGTCCTGCCAAGAAGCACAAGAAGGAAGTTCAGGAAAAAGAGGCATGGTTCAATGGGCAAGCCAAACAGCGGGC
>CAZMBQ010000099.1:0-2794 GCA_964564705.1 uncultured archaeon | reverse complement strand
CCCTCTCGAGTATCCTCCCGAAGAAATACAGACCGAGCATGTTGAAGAACAGGTGGGAAGCCGAGACGTGCATGAACAGGCTGGTGAGCCATCTCCACACTTCCAAAGCAGTTCCCTGGGAGAAGGAGAGCAGCCCGAACGCCCCATCCCTCATTCCCTCAGGCATTGAGAACATGAGCAGGAACACTGCCAAGTTCGCCGCTATCAGACCCCAGGTAAGCTTCATCCCGCTGCCAGGCATCCTTTATATTGCACCTCCGGGAATATTAATCATGCGAAAGCTCGGCTACGCGGATTCTGAGAAGCTCCTGAAAAGGTTCCGGATACCCTCCCTGAAAGGCGGCCTCGCCACGAACGAGGAGCAGGCTGCCTCCCTGGCCCGGAAGCTCGGCTACCCAGTCGCGCTCAAGGTCTCCTCCCCGCAGATAATCCACAAGACTGAAATGGGCGGCGTCCTTCCGGACGTCCGGGACGAGTCCGAGCTGCGGAAGGGCTTTCGCCAAATCCTTGCAAGGGCCCGCAGGGTCAAGGGCGCGAGCCTCGAGGGTGTGATAGTCCAGGAGCGTGGCTCTGGAAGGGAAGTCATAGTGGGGAGCAGGCAGGACCCCGCGTTCGGTCCTGTCCTGATGTTCGGACTGGGAGGGATATTCGTGGAGGTCCTCAAGGACGTCTCCTTCCGCCTCATCCCATTGGAAAGGAAGGACGCCCGGGAGATGATTAAAGAGCTGCGCGGCCGCGCGATACTCGAGGGCGTGCGCGGGGAGGAGCCCGTGGACTTCCGCAAGCTCGAGGACTTCCTCCTTTCGGTCTCAAGGATGGTCCAGCGCTCCCGATTGCGGGAGCTCGACATAAACCCCGCCTTCGCCTCCCCGGAGGGCGTGCGCGCAGCGGACGTGAAGGTGCTGGCCTGAGGGAGGGGAAAAAACTTTACACTCTGCCTCTTCTTCCCGCTCCTCGGGATCGACCCCGAGGAGTACAGGTACAGCCGCTACTCCCGCCAACACGAAGGCGCCTCGAAGACCGGCATGGAGGAGCCCATCAGCATCCCCGGCAGCGAGGTGCTCTACCTCGGTACCACCTACGACGGCTGGCCTAGCATCGTACTCGGCTTCGTCCACGGCAGCAGGATATGGGTGGGAGTCCGCTCCCTGCGCAAGATGCTCACCTGGGACTCGGGATACGGGGACGTCGCCCTCTGCGGCGGGACGCTGCACGTGGTCTATGCGGGCCCGGACTGCCTAATCTATGAGTTCTCCGCCAACCCCAAGGAACAGGGAGGTATGGAATGATAGCGAAATACGTCCTTCTCGCGCTCTTCATCACTTGGAAAAACCTCCTGCTGGCACTGCACCTCTCCGTGAAGCCCTGTCCTGCCTGACCGCCGGGTTCATTGGCGGTATGCTGCTGCTCCGGGAGATCATCAGCACCATCCAGGGCAAGGACAATCCGGGGGAATGGGGCATCATCCTCTACGCCGCATTCGTCCTTTACACCGCCGTTTTCTTCATACTGTACGGGCTGACCAAGAAGGTATGCAATGCTTTCATGGGGGGCAAGCAGGAGAGGCGGACAGCCTAGCGTGCGGGCATAAGGCCGGGAACCGGCTTTGCGCTCTGATTTGTCAACTTAAAGGTATTTATGGCAGTAACCACAACCCGGCGCGCAAAAAGGTTTTAAATACACTGCCCTTATTTAATGTTATGCCAAGGCCCGCCCTAAGGTCAAGGAGCCTGAAGAGAGCAAAGGTGAGGAGGCCAGGCGGAACGCTGGCCACCCACTACAGGAAGAGAAAGCCCTCCCCCGCGAAGTGCGGCTCCTGCGGAGGCCTGCTTTCCGGGGTCCCGAGCCTCAGGAAGACGGGCATGTCCAGGCTGGCCAAGAGCAGCAGGAGACCCGAGCGCCCCTTCGGCGGCTCCCTGTGCCCTGCCTGCTCAAGGGAAGCTATAAAAGGTAGGTTCCTGATTAAGTGATTGTTATGTTCGATATAGGCACTCTCTGCATCAAGACAGCCGGCCGCGAGGCCGGGAAGCTCTGCGTGGTCGTGAAGAAGGACAAGGAATTCCTCACTGTGACAGGCCCCAGGGCACTCACAGGAGTGAAGAGGAGGAAGTGCAACCCCGCCCACCTCGAGCCCCTGGAATTCTCGCTCAAGATAAAGGCAGACGCCCCTGACCAGGACGTCCTCAGGGCCTACGCCCCCGAGATACTCGAGAAGTTCCGCCTCCGCGTCCCTACCAAGGAAGAGATGAGGAAGGCAGAGGAGCAGAGGCAGGAGAAGCAGAAGGCCAGGAAGGAGCGTGAGGAAAGGGAGCGCAAGGAGAAGGAAGAGCTCGAGAGGAAGCTCAGGGAAGAAGCGAAGCGCAAGGCTGCCGCGAAGAAGGCGGCGGAGCCTGCCAAGAAAGCCGAAAAAGGGAAGGAAAAGACCCCGGAGAAGCCCGCGCAAAAACCCGAGGAATCCAAGACCGCCGAAAAGCCCGAAACCAAACCCACTGCCGAAAAACCAGCCGAGAAAAAGCCCGCTTCCAAGTGAATATATCCACCCGGTTATTGTCCACGCCTTCTTCTTTCTCATACAATGATGCGTTGAGTTGCATCCTGACTTGACCTGGTAATTGCCCCTTTCTGGAGTGCCCTGGTCCGGGAATCACTGCCTGCATTTACTCTCCTTCCCTGCAGGACCGAGCCTGCGGCCCATTGTTGCCCCTTGGTGGGGAATTTACACAGCGTCCTCCCATTCATACCAATGCAGCAGAAATCACTGTCCCCTGAACCAGAATACACCCCACTGACCGCA
>CAZMBQ010000098.1:0-2796 GCA_964564705.1 uncultured archaeon | reverse complement strand
GCAGCCGAACAGCTGACCGGTGCGGAGACGTATTCGGGTGGCAAGGCAAGAAGCTTCCTTGCCCCAAACGAGACCGTTCGGATAGTGGTCAAGGGCTCCTTCAGCTCTGCCCCTGATATAAACATAACCGACAGTGCCGGTACAGTCCGGGCCTACGGCACGATGGCTGCCTCGGGCAGCTCCTACGAATACAACTGTACGCTGAACGGTTCCTGGGGTTGGTATGACGTCAGGATAGTGTTCCCGGCAAGGACCTTCCTCAGGGAAAGGCTCTTCTACCAGGGAGAGTCCTGGCAGGGGAACTACACAGACCAGGACGGAAACGCCTTCACCTTCCGGAGGAAGTTGAACGTGACAGAGCCTGACGCGCGCTCCAGGTGGTTCGAGCCGGTTGACATCCCCTTCACTTCCTCCTTCCTGCCGCACAACAATTCCGTCAGGGTGCTGGCCTACAACGGGACGTCCTTCCTGGAAATCCCCTCCCAGCTCTACGGGATAGTTAATTCCGGCACAGGCGTGAGCTCCGCAAGGCTGGTTTTCCTGGCATCCATGAACGCAAGCGAAGTGAGGGAGTATTACATAGTCTCGGCCAAGGCCGATTATGAAAAAAACTACACCACGGACATGTCTTCCACGGGGAACGTGTCCGGACTCTTCGGCTTCGAGAACATGTTCTTCAACATCACCTTTGACGCGGGTGCCGGCGGCCTGATGAATGACGCCTTCGACAGGCTCGGCACGAATTCCAGCTTGTCTGCTGTGGATCCAATGGACTATTATCCCGAGTTCCAGATAGGCCTCAACACATTCTCCACAAGGGCCGAGAGCACGCCCAACATCACTTATATCACTGGCCCGGTAATATCCATTCTGAACGTCTCGGGCCACATAAGCGAAGACCAGAGCAAACCCTATTCAATGTCCTTCACCATGTATTCGAGGAATCCCCGAGTAATTTGCGAAAAGAACATAACCACGACCACCCAGAACAATTGGAAGAACTTCTACGTCAACGGCCTGGTATTGAGGGACGGCCTCTTCACAAGCGCGGCATATATGGACTCCGAATATTCCGTTACCACAAGGTCGCTTGCGGCGGGAGACAATTCCGATTCCACGTCCCTCGACTCCGGGACGAAATGGATAGCGTTCTACAGCACCTCCACCCATGACGCAGTGGCTGAAATCTTCCTCAACGCGACCTTCTCAACGACCAGCGACCCGAGTATGGAGATAGTGGACGATTCCGATTACGAGTTCTACAGGCACTCGGTAATGGCCGGCTCGACCTCCGTGGGCACGGGCAACTCCTTTTACACGAAAACCGCTAGGATGTTCTACAGTGGCCTCCAGAACTACGCGGTCGTGAACGAAACCTACCAGAACATAGCCAGCCCACTCTTGATACAGCAGTATGGTGAGGAAACAAACGATGCCTCCAACCCCAAGTTCAGAATCACTGGAAACGTTTCTTCCAATGACACCGCCGCCGCTGTCATACATTCGTTCTGGCAGGACGACGCTTTCCTTGACTATGCCGTGATAAATATCACCGGCCCAGGGGTAAACGGGGCCAACTCTTCGGTCTACTACAACTCCTCGTACGAGATAAGGAGCGGGACGGCGTTCACCAACGAGAGCTGGATAAACGTGACCCTCGCCCCAGGGGAGGCCAACGCGGGAGAAATAAATGCGAACATAACCGTTTACGATGCCTCGGGCAAGTCCAACTCCACATTGATCACCTTCATGCTTTACGATGGCACGGCTCCTGAACTCAATTCGATTGCCAATGCCCCGGACTCTCCGGATTCACTGGACCCGAACGTCATGGTGAACGTCACTGCGAACATGACGGATTACACCTCAATAGATTCTACCATCCTTTACCACCGCTACCTGAACCTGTCCACAGGCAACTGGTCTGACTGGGAATTGGTTCCAATGGAAAACCTCTCCCAGTCGCTTTATTCCAGCGCCTTCCAGGGAAACTTCACCCCCCCATTTGAAACGAACTACACCTACTTCGTCTTCGCCAATGACACCCTCGGCAACGGGGGTAATATCACCACACAGAACCTCAGTGTGTCCTGGGAGCGGGCATGGTCCCTGATCCCAAACCTTTCCGACGTTTCGGAAACCTTTGACGTGAACGTCGAAGTGGGTGGCATAACGATCAACAACACCGGCGACTTCGAGACCAACTTCTCGCTCTCAGCCGGGGCCCTCAACGACAGGATATATTTCAACGGTTCAGGGGGGCGCTCTCACTTCAGTGTCCCGGAGTCAGATACTGTTTTCGTTCAGATCACCGCCGATACTCGGGTATCGGGACAGTCGGAAGGCATAGATACGTTCACGATCAACGTGTCCAATTCCACCGTCACCCCCATATCCAACTCGACTTCATTCATCCTCACGACAGCGGCGGAAGGCCCCTTCCTCTACACCGAAATAACGGCCTACAATGCCTCGGTCACCCGCGGAGAAAGTGCGAACATAATCCTTGCCGCAAGGGTCACCAACAGGGGAAACCAGGACGCCAACAATGTGAACATCTCCTTTACCCTCCCTTCTGGATGGTCCGCGACTCAGGGATATTCTCTTTCCGCCCCAAACATAGACCTCGCAATCGCTTCCTCTTACACATTCACCACGGCAGTTGACGTCTCCTCCTCGGCAGCGTCGGGAATGAAAATCATTTACGCGAACTCCACCTGCGATGAGAACAAGACAGGAAGCGACTCCGTCACCGTCACAGTAAACGACCCCGACTCCAACGAAACGATAATAATC
>CAZMBQ010000097.1:0-2890 GCA_964564705.1 uncultured archaeon | reverse complement strand
CCTCAAGGGCAAGGCTGTTCAGGAGGGAGAGCCTGGTGGAGGCGCTGAGATCAGGGAAGGTTGGGGGGTATGCTACTGACGTGCATTACTGCGAGCCCGCGGGAGGGGAGGACAGGGATCTGCTCGGACTGGAGGGCGTGATATGCACCCCACACATAGGGGCACAGACCCTGGACGTGCAGCGCTCGCTGGCAGAGAAGATGGCCCTCCTCTTGAAGGAAGGGCTCGCCAGGTAATTATTGCCATGGACTTCAAGAGCGTCCTGAAGGACGGACTGAAGGGGACTATCCCGCAGGAGAGGCTGGAACTGCTTCCTTCAGGATACCAGCGGGTCGGGGATATTGGGGTGGTGTTCATTCATCCCGGGGTGGATGAGTGGGAGAAGGAGATCGGGGGCTTTGTGAGGAAGGTGTTTGGACTGAAGTCCGTCTTCAGGAGGGGGGCTGTTTCAGGTGAGTTTAGGGTCTCTGGGATGAGAAGGATAGCAGGGAGGGCCAACACGACCGTCCACAGGGAGAACGGCTGCCTTTACAAGGTGGATTTGAGCAAGCTCATCTTTGCAAAAGGGAACTCCTTCGAGCGCGGGAGGGTGAGGGCAGGGGAGGGGGAGAGGGTGGTGGACATGTTCGCAGGGATAGGGTATTTTACCATACCGGTCGCGAAGGGGACGCCCTCCTGTAGGGTGCATGCGGCGGAGAAGAACCCCGTTGCAGTGAGGTTCCTGAAGGAGAACATAAAGCTGAACAGGCTCGGGAATGTGGAGTTGTTTGAGGGGGACTGCAGGGATCTCGCCCTTGAGGGAGGGGCCGACAGGATCCTGATGGGGTACATGACCGGGACAGAGGCCTTCCTGGACAAGGCGCTTTCCTTCCTGGGGGCTTCCGGGACAATCCACTACCACAACGTCTACAGGAAGGGGGAGCTCTGGAGGAAGCCGCTGGGAGAGATGCAGTCGGCGGGCCTCGGGAGGGGGTTCAGGATGCAGGAGGTCCTGCACAAGAGGGTTGTGAAGCAGTATTCCCCCTGCAAGTACCATGCGGTGGTGGACGCGAGGTTCATAAAAACCTAGAGAGCCCTCCATTTCCCCGGGAGAAGGAGGAGACTCCGACACCCACGCGCCTGAGGTTCCCGGGGTTTTCGCTGAGATATGCCTTCAGCAGGGAGGCTGCCGCGGAGAGGATGTCTTCCTTTCTGGAGGATGGGGCAGGGAGTGTCCTGCTGCGCGTCCTGGTTTCCAGGCGAGCGCTTATCAGGATTATTGAGACCGTGCGGAAGAGGACGCCTTCCTTCCCCACTTCACCATGGAGCTCGTCCGCGAGGGTGGAAAGCTTCCTTAGTATCTTCTCCTGATCGCGGGTGTTTTCGGGAAGGGTGGAGAGCCTGCTCAGCTGCTGCTTGACCACTTCGCTCACGGGTTCATCATCGATCCCGTTCGCGTGGGTGGAGAGGAGGAGGCCCTTCCTCTGGCCGAATTCCCGCACCAGCTCCGCTTCGGGGAGGGCGGCAAGGTCCTGGATCGTTTGTACGTCGTGCTTCGCGAGGACCTCGAGGGTCCTGGGGCCGATTCCGAAGAGCTTTCCCGCGGGCTTTCTCCAGAAACACTCACTGAACTCACCCTCCCTTACCAGGGTGAGGCCGTCAGGCTTCTGCTCGCGGGAGGCCATCTTGGCTGTAAGCTTGTTCGGGCCTATTCCTATTGAGCAGGTGATACCCTCGCCGGAAAGGAGGGAGGACTTTATCTCCATAGCAAGGGCTGCCGCGCGCTCCCATGTTCTGCGGGAGGAGGCGTCCAGGTAGGCCTCGTCTATGGAGCGCTGCTCGAACCTGTCTGCGCGGCTCCTGAAGAGTTCCATCACGCGGCCGGAGACCTTCCTGTAATGCGCGCGGTCAGCTGGGAGGAAGGTGGTTTCCGGGGTGGACTTGCTTCTCGTAAGGGAGAGGGGCATGCCGGAACGGATGCCGAGTTTGCGGGCACTGTAATTCGCAGTAGCGACTGCCCCCGAGTCCTCCCTGCCAGAGAACATGCAGATGACCAGGGGCTTGCCCTTCAGGGAGGGGTTGCGCAGCTCTTCGACTGAAGCGTAGAACGCGTCCAGGTCAATGTGGAGTATTATCCTCATGGGGGGTTATTGGAAGGAGGGAATAAATTGTCCCGGGAGGAAGCTTTAAATCATGGGGCCAAATGAGGCCATGGGCTTGCCCAAGGAACTGAGGGAGTCGATGGAGAAGCAGAAGTACAGGATAGTGGGCAGGCACTCGGCCGTGAAGCTGTGCAGATGGCTGAAGAAGTCCATCAGGGGAGAGGGGGTCTGCTACAAACAGAGGTTTTACGGGATAGAATCGCACAGGTGCCTGCAGATGACCCCGTGGCTCGGATGCTGCAACAGGTGCGCTTACTGCTGGAGGAGCATAGAAGGAACGCCATCGGTTTTTGGCGGGGTGGACAAGCCAGGGGAGATAATAGAGAAGGCTGTGGAGGAGCAGAGGAGGCTGATCGTGGGGTTCAAGGGATTCGAGGGGACAGACAAGGCCAAGTGGAGGGAGGCGAACAGACCGAACAATGCCGCCATTTCCCTTAGCGGAGAGCCGCTTCTGTATCCGGGGATGGGCGGTCTCATCAGGGAGTTCAGGAAGAGGGGGTTCACGACCTTCCTTGTGACGAACGGGCAGTTTCCCGAGCGGCTGGAGGGGGCGGAGGAGCCGACTCAGCTTTACATCTCACTGGACGCCCCGACCAAGGGGATTTACAGGAAGGTGGACAGGCCTTCGCTGCCGGACTACTGGGAGCGGCTGAACAGGAGCCTTGAGCTGATGGGTTCGTTCTCTTGCCGGAAGGTCCTCAGGCTCACCCTCGTGAAGGGGTGGAACATGTGCCTTCCGAAGGAATATG
>CAZMBQ010000096.1:0-2900 GCA_964564705.1 uncultured archaeon | reverse complement strand
TCAGCTCGCGGTCCTCAAGGGCGGGCTTGGGTTCGGGTGGCTCGCGGTCCTTGAGCTTCTCCTTCCCGAGCTGCGGGCCCGGCTTCTCCGGGACGGGCTCTGCCTCGAAATGCTCCTCGCGCTCCTTCTCCTTCTCTATCTTGTCAGGCTCCCCCTTCAGGAACTGCTCGATATCAACGGCCTTTTCATGGAGGAACTTCTCCTCCTCCTCGAAAGTGTGATCGGGCTCCTTTTCCGCGACCTCTGAGGCAAGCCTCTTGAGTCCGGAACTGAGCTTCTTCTTGAGCGAATCGAACATGGATAAGAATTGTCGGGATGATTTATATAACTGAACCGGATGTTGGATTCGGTTCCCGCTTTGCTTTTCCGATCTTTCAAAGAAGCCGCCGTTGCGTTTGAAGCCTTCTCCAGGTGCCGCATTTCGCGACCCTCAGCCCCGGGACCCGCTTATCATCATCGACAGTTTTTTACCTTCCTGGTTCCTGTACAGGCAAGGGACCGGCTTTCCATGTCCTCTACCTTCCCGAACCCACACCCGACCCCATTGAAGGCGTGGGGACACACGTGACCAGCACGTCCGATTCCTTTAGCCACCCCACATTTAACAGCGTTGACTTCACCCATTACAGTAAATCTCGCGCCCCCGCGTGTTATGCCAGGGCCTTGCCGCAGCGGGATACGCACCCCACCAAGCGGGAAGCGCCCCCTTGCCAATCCTCCCACCGCAAATCGAACCGGCAAAACACACCTTCATAATTGGGATGGTTGCGCGCTTTGAATGTTTGCCGGGACGCCTATCGGAACGCTTCCCGGATGCGCCGAACATGTTCGTGGACATGGTCCTCTCACTGGGTGTGGAAAAGTATACATGTTTTGGAGTATCATGGCAGATTTGGCTGTCACTGTGACCACAATGGCTGCGATAATCATCCCTTGTTTAGAGCGCTGTTTCCTGGCTTAGCTGGATGTGGGGAAAGAGAGGATAAGCAGAATACCGAACAACTGGCGGGCAGATTGGCAGAACGCCCTTAGTCTTCTCTTCTTTGGCGTTCCGGGATTCACGCGGCACGATTCTTTCCCTTAAAAGATTCGACCATTGCCCTGAGCTCCTTCTCGAAGTATGTCTGCGGCTCCCAGCCCAGGGCCTTTTTTGCCCTGGAGATGTCATAGTTGCGGTTCGTGAGGAGGGCATCCACGCTCCCCAGCCTGCCCCTGAGGCGGGCCAAGAGCCTCACCGTCCAGACGGGCCAGAACCTGGGTTTTTTATCGAGGTGGTACGCGAGCAGGGAAGCGAGTTCTCTCAGGGGCAGGGAGCTGCCCCCGGCTATGTTGAAAGTGCCCCTGCCTTTCTTGAGGGCAAGGAGGAAGGCGCGGGACGCGTCCGAGACGTGGAGGAGGTCTATTATGTTCCTGGACTTGGGAAGGGGGACTCCCCTGAGGATGAAGGCCATGAACTCCTCCCAGGCAGGGTTGTCTGGGCCGTATAAAGTGGAGAGCCTCAGGGCGGCGTGGGGGAGGCTGGAGGAGAGGACAGCGTTCTCTGCGGCGAGCTTGGACTCGGCGTAAGAGGTGAGCGGGTCGGGAGGGGTTCCCTCTGTCGCCTTATCGGAACAGTCGCCGTAGACTGCAACAGTGGAGGCGAAGAGGAATCTCGAGGCTTTTCTGGAGGCTTGGAGGAGGTTGCGCGTCCCCTGGAAGTTCGCCCGGAAGAGCTCCTCCCTGGGGAGGGAGTAGGATACCAGGCCAGCAAGGTGTATTACCGCGTCCACGGAGCTGCAGGCCTTTTTGAGGGAATCGGGGTCCAGAAGGTCACCCTTCAGAACAGAGGCCCTGGGGAAGAGCTTCCTCGCGGGAGCAGGGTTGCGGGCAAGCAACCTCACTGAACGGCCTTCTGAGAGCAGGCGCCTGACAAGGTCCTGGCCGATGAAGCCGGTCCCTCCGGTGACGAGAATCATTAGAGTGAATTGGAAGGAATGCTTAAAAACCTCCCCGGGTTTTTTAATAGGGGTTTTAATAGTTACATTGGGAAGGTTTTTCATGGACAGGCACGTCGTGGAGCTGCCGAGGAAGGTCATTGTGGGTCACGGGATCCTGGGGGAGGTGTCGGGGGTGTGCAGGGAGCTGGGGGTAGAGAGGCACACCGTCTCGTTCTCGGAAGGTGACGCGCTCGTGCTCTCAGGGCCGCGCACGCAAGAGTATGCCAGGAGCATCGGGGACATGCCCACGAGGCTGGTGGTTGTGGAGAGCTCCGAGCGTTCAGAAGCAGCGCGAGTTGCAGGTCATCTGGAAGGGGCGAGCGTGGTCATAGGGGTAGGCGGGGGTAAGGTGATAGACGTGGGGAAGGTGGTTGCGAAGGAGGGTGGGGTGCCCTTCATCTGCGTCCCGACCGCGCCCTCGCATGACGGCATCGCCTCAGAGAGGGTCAGCCTGATCGGGGACGACAACAAGAAGCATTCGCTCAGGGGATCGCCACCCATGGCGATAGTGGCGGATTTGGACGTTATAAGGAAGGCACCATACAGGCTGGTCGCCTCGGGGTGCGCTGACATAATCTCGAACCTCTCGTCGGTGCATGATTGGAGGCTTGCGAGGGACAAGGGGGACTACTATTCGGAATACTCAGCCTCGCTGGCGCTTCTCTCCGCGGAGGTTGTGATGGGATCGATAGGCCTGATAAGGTATGGGGAGGAGAGGGGGGTGAAGAACCTCATAAACGCCCTCGTGAGTTCGGGGATAGCGATGTCCATAGCAGGGGACTCGAGCCCTGCCTCGGGGAGCGAGCACATGTTTTCGCACGCCCTGGAAGAGGTGGTGAGGGAGAATGGCATGAAGTCTGGGATGCTTCTGCACGGGAACCAGTGCGGAGTGGGGGCCATACTGATGTGCTGCCTGCAGGGGCA
>CAZMBQ010000095.1:0-2938 GCA_964564705.1 uncultured archaeon | reverse complement strand
GTGAATTCGTTCCAGCGGGCCTTTGGGATGAGCAGGCGCGCGGCTGATTCTATGTCCATTAGCAATCACAGTATGGCGGAAATAAAAAGCGCGCCTGCCAGCAGGGCGCCGGTCAGGAGGTGGGCAAGCACTGCAGAGGCGTTCGCCGGTAAGATTCCCGGGAAGGAGGGGCTCTTCCTCGAAACGAGGGCGCTTTTCAGGGCTAGCGGGAAGGGGATGAAGGCCGCGAGCGCCAGAAAGGGGAGGAGTCCCAGGAGGATGGTAAGGGCGAGGGAGGCGTACGCTAGCGCGAACAGGGAAGCGTGGACGCGGGAGGACCTCTCCCTCCCTATCCTGACGACCAGGTTGTGCTTGCCTGTCCCCTTGTCAGCCTCGTAGTCGGGGAACTGGTTTATCCAGAGGACCGCGGTTATGAGGAAGGAGGGTGGTATCGAGGCAGCAACGGCCTCCCAGACAAGGCTGCCTGTCTGGACGAAGTAGCTCCCGAGGACTGGGAGGAGGCCGAAGTTCAGCCCCACCAGCAGCTCCCCAAGGGCCCTTCCGGCGAGGTTCGCTTTCGGGTGGACGTATAGGTAGCCGGATGCGGCGCCTGCCAATCCCAGGGTGATTATCAAGGGGCCCCGGGCAAGGAAGAGCCATGCGCCGAAAGCGCCGCCAAGGGCGAAGAGAAGGAGCGAAAGCCCGTGGACGCTTTCGGGACTGATCTTCCCGGGAACCTGGCCAGTGCCTCCTGAGAAAGGGTTACGGTTCCTGTTCAGGAGGTCCGTGCCTCCGAGGAAGTCGAAGTAGCCGTTCGCCGCGTTCGCGCCTGCATGGAGGAGGACCATGCCCGCGAGGGTGGCGATGAAGAGCCAGGGGTCGAAAACCCCCAGGAGCCAGTAAGCGCACCCTGCGCCGATGAATACCGGGAGGACAGAGGCCGTGAGGAAGGGGGGTCTCGTCTCCTTCAGTAGCGCCTTAAGCCCGGGCATCAGTATCTCTTGCCGCAGAGGGATAAAAAGCCTGGCAATTCAGCACCTCCCGTTAATCAAGAGTGGGTTCCTGTGCCACCACCAGAACCCCGGGATCGCTACCAGGTAGTTTGCCACGAGCATCGCCAGGGATAGCGGTAGCACAGCCTCAGGGGATAACCCCACGAAGGAGAGGAAGAAGACCATGGTCGCGTCCCTTGTCCCGAGGCCCGAGAAGGAAATGGGAAGGACCAGAACAAGGTTGACCGCGGGGATGACCATGAGGAGGAAGCTGTACGAGAGCGGGAGACTCAGGGATAGGGAGAGGAGGAACGCGAAGAGGACGGTGAGGAGCCAGGAGGAGAGTGTGAGGAGCACGTTCAACGCGAGCCTCTTCTTCGACTTCTTGAGCGCGCCTATTCCCCCGTAGAAGTCCGAGTAGAGGGACTTGAGCAGCGCCCTGTGCTTCCGGGGGGCGAGCCTCAAGTAGAGGGGCCTGAGGAAGAGGGAGACCATCCTCTTCTCGGAGAGGAGCACCACTGCTATTATGAAGACCGCGAAGAGGGCGTAGGTCGTGTATGCAATTGCGGTGTCGCCCATGTAGAGCTGCACGAAGAGGGAGATGCCTACGAGTGCGAGTATGAAGAGTATGAAGAGGTCTATTATGCGGTCGGCCGCCACTGAGGTGAGGGATCTTCCCACACTGTCCTTGCCGAGGTAACAGGACTTGGAGAGCTCGCCCACCTTCCCGGGGGTGATCATTCCTATCGAGAAGCCTATTGACCATGCCTTCATGATTTGGGAGAAGGTGTATCGGGAACCATATGCCCCTGCCAGGAGGCCCCATTTCCAGGCCCTGACCAGTACCACCAGGGCCATCACAGCGAGAGAGGCGAGAAAGAGCAAGGGATCCATCCCGAGCAGGGAGTATGCGACTGCCCCGAGGTCTATGCTGAACACGAGGTAAGCGAATATCGCCACCCCTGCCAGGGGCAGGAGATTGGAGGCGTTCATGGTATATAAAGGCCTGAACAAGATATTAAATGCCTTCTGGCACATTTTATTGCGTGGTTGCATGATTGTCATCACCGGGATGCACAGGAGCGGGACATCGCTTGCAGCGAACCTGCTGAGTGAACTGGGGATGGACTTCGGTAACAGATCGCTCCTCATAAGCGCGGACAAGTGGAACTCTAAAGGGTATTACGAGAACCGCGAGGTCGTGGGCCTCAACAATTCCATGCTGGTGGGGAGCGATTTCGGCCACTGGGTCTCTGGCAGGACCGTCTCGAGGGCGAGGGTCGCCCTTGCAAAGGCCAGGTACATGCTCTTTCCGGGAAGGGGTGTGGGAAGGAGGGCCCGGGTGATGGAAGGGGATATTGAGAATCTGCTGGACAAGTACAGGGGGGTTGCTGTCAAGGATCCTCGGTTCTCGCTCACCTTGGGGGAGTGGATGAGGAGGGGCGGGGTGGAGAAGGTTCTTTACTGCTACAGGAATCCGTTCGAGGTGGCAATGTCCCTCAAGAAGAGGGATTCTGTCCCACTCTGGCTCGGATACAGGATGTGGTCGTACCACGTCAGGGAGTTTCTCGGGCAGTCCAAGGGGGCAAAGCTCACTGTGGTGGACTACAACAGACTTTTCAGCGAGGGGAAGGAAATGGAGAGACTGTATGCATTCGCAGGGAAGGTCTTTGATTCCCGTAAGGCAAGGGCGCTGCTCGAGAAGGTGCTGGACAGGAGACTCAGGCACAACAAGCATTCGGGTCAGGGGCTGCCAGAGACCGCGGGAAGGCTTTACAGTGTGCTGGGGCGGATGCACAGCAAGCATTCGCTCCCAAAGGAGTTCGCCGGATGGGACAACCATAAGAAAATGTGAATGTTTACTTTTTTTGTTCTTGTTCTTCGCTCGGCGGCCGGCAATTTCTCCTCTTTCAAGACCCCTGTATTCCGGGGGGATTGAATCTTACCGAATGATCCAGGACACCGTC
>CAZMBQ010000094.1:0-3021 GCA_964564705.1 uncultured archaeon | reverse complement strand
ACGGAACGTTGCACTAAACCTTGGTCTTCCCTTTGGTCAGACGCGTATAACAGGGTTTAAAGGGTTAACTCACCTTGCAGGTTCGTTCTCCCAAATTCCTCACTTCGTTCGGAACTTCCCTTAAGCCCAATGTTAAAGGAAGTTGTTTTCCTTTAACGTACTTCCTTTGAGAGGTTCGAGCGAGAGCTCGAATGCGGCCACGGGCTTCTCGAGGTTCCAGTTGTTCAGGACCTGTGGATGCACTTCTCCGACAATGCCTGCGGGCTTTTTGTCCAGGAGTATGCTGGCTGCCCTGCCTTGCATGAAGCTCGGGCTGTCCGTCGGCTTGAGGGAAAGCCCGGTCCCAAATGCCCTTGCAAGGGCGTCCAGGACAGAAGAGGCGTCCTCATAGCCTGCCGAGGTGTATGTAAGGGCGACGGCGAGCCTGCGCTCGTCGCGGGAGCGGGTTTCCCTTTTGTTGTCAGGCAAGACACAGTCCCCCAACTCGAAGACCCTCTGGGGATAGTCCACATGCTTGTTCTTCGAGAGGAACTCTATAAGGGAGGGGAGGACGCTGTTCCTCATGACGCTCCAGTTCGCGCTCACCGGATTTTTGATATCGCATACGCCTGATCGGGGGAGGAGCATCCTGTCGAAGAGGCTTTCATTGCTGGTTAGGATGTGGCTCATGATTTCCTGAAGCCCAAGACCGACCATAACCTCCGCGACCTTCTGAGCCAGATACTCCAGCCTGGAGGCCTCCCCTATCGTGGGTATCCTTGGCCTCTCGGGCGCAATCGTGTTGTAACCACGGCTTATCAGCACGTCCTCTACGATGTCCCTGGGGTGCATTATGTCCTGCCTGTAGGCAGGATAGCGGACCTCCACGAAGCCCTTCCTGGCAGCGGCGTCATACCTGGCTTTTTTCAGGAGCGAGACGATTTCCCGGGCATTGAGGCCGAGGCCTGAAATCCTGTTCACATAATCAATACTTACCCGGGACTTCCCGGGAGTGAGGTCCGGGGTAACCAACCTTCCCCCGGGATGGAAGACCTCCACGCTTCCTATGCTCCCTCCCCTGTCTGCCAGAGCAGCCACCACGGAGTTCAGCGCGGGCATGAGGAACCTCATGTCAAAGCCCGTACATTCGATGAAGAGGTTCCTGGTAGATGTGGTGACCCTGCCCGAACGGGCGGAGTTGATTATCGGGGGCATGGAAAGCACCTCGCCCCTGGAATCCATGAAGACAGGATACTCGCTGCGGCCCTCGAGGAGGTGGCCGAACTCTTTCCCCTTCGGGTGCAGCTCGATGATTTGTTTTGGGGTGAGCGGCCTGTCCATGCCAAGCGACACGAATCGGATCTCCCCTGGCTTGACCGTCCTGTAGGTTATTGGGGGAGACACTCTGGAGAGGTCGTACACCCCCATGGCGACCTCCTTCCTGTTCCTCCCGAAGCTCAGGGAAACCTTTTCCTGAAGTTGGATGAGTTGGGCGAGAGCCTCGGGAGTGAGCTTCAGGTCTCGCACGACAGCGGCGACTGCCCTTGGCCTGATCTTCAAGACCCCGGGCTCCACCTTGACCCTTATCCCAGAAGGCCTTGCGGCATAGGTGGGCATGCCGGGGGAGCTGCGGCGGCCTTTGATCTCCCGGGCCACGCCCTCGGTGGACCAGAGGTCAGGGCGGTTGGTGTCCTTGATGTCAATCCTGAGTACCCCCCCTTCAGAAGACTCGAGCTCGCCCTTGGCATAGAGGACATCATCCTCGAGTCTTGACGGGGTGGTGGACGCCAGCCTGCACAGGTCCCTTGCCGAAACCTCTATCGTAGGCATCAGACCACCTTCGCCTCCCTGAGCCAGTCCAAGTCCCTGGAGAAGAGCTCCCGGATGTCCGAGATGCCCAGTCTGTACATGGCAAGCCTGTCTATGCCGATGCCCCAGGCTATTACCGGCTCCTCCACTCCCATGGGAAGGGTGAGCTCCTCGCGGAAGATGCCCGCGCCCCCGAATTCCATCCAGCCCAGGTCCGGATGTTTGGCCGAGAGCTGGACGCTGGACTCGGTGAACGGGTAGTAGTCGGGGAGGAATTTTATCTTCTCGGCCCCCGCGAACTCGCGGGCGAACATCTCCAGGATCCCCAGCAGGTGGCGGAAATTCAGGCTCGGATCAATCACTATCCCCTCGGCCTGGTTGAACTCTACCCCGTGAGTGGCGTCAATCACGTCCGGGCGGAAGCACCTGGCAAGCGCGAAGTACTTCCCAGGCACCTCAGGAGAGGAGGCAAGCACCCTTGCAGAGAGGGCGGTTCCGTGCGCCCTGGGCATGAGCATCGCGGCCTTCTTTGGGTCCCACGTGTAGCCCCAGCCCCTGCCCACGAGCCTGCCCTCGTGCGCGGCCCTCACCTTTGAGACTATCCGCTGGGAAGGGAGGGAGCCGGTGGAGGGGTTCTTGAGAGAATAGGTCTGGGTCCAGTCCCTGGAAGGGTGGTTCTGGGGCTGGAAAAGAGCGTCGAAGTTCCAGAACTCGCTCTCCACAATAGGCCCAGACATTTCCCTGAACCCGAGCTCTACCAGCCTCCTACGCACGCCCGAGAGGAAGGAGTTGTATGGGTGGCGCTTGCCGGGGTAGATCCTGCTTCCGGCAGCAGCCACGTTGTATGGCTTAAAACCCTGCCTAACCTCTTTCCACTTGCCGGTCTTGATGAGTTCGGGCGTCAGCGATGTCGCTCCCTCCCTGAGCTGTTTTTCTGCCCTCCTGTAAATGTCCTCCCTCTCCCTGGAAACGAGGCCCCGCTTCTCGAGCGTCGAGAGGACGCTTTCCTCGACCTCTCGGCCGCTGTCCACTGCCGCGAGCGCCTCCTGTTCGGGGAATTTGCCGGGAAACTTCAGGGGGAAGACTGTCCTGTCGCGGATCTCGATCCAGCCCCTCTTCTTCGCCCACTGGAGAGCGATAACAAGATCCTCCATGCCCAACTCATTGAGCTTCCGGGGCCTGTCCAGAAGCTCCACAAGCCTCTTCTCAGGGAGGCCCTTCCTGAGGTACTTC
>CAZMBQ010000093.1:0-3059 GCA_964564705.1 uncultured archaeon | reverse complement strand
GATGTTCTTCAGGAGCCCCTTGTAGTCCGGCGACAGCAGGATGGTGTGGTGCGCGAGCACGGAGGTGTACAGGCAGAAGGGAGGGGTGCATGAGAGCATCAAGGCATTTGAGAAGGGCCTGGAGGAGAACCATGAGGGCATACTGCCTTCCATGGTTTACGCATATGCCGCCATAATGGAGGGAGTCCCCTTCGTGAACGGCTCACCCCAGCTCACCGTGGACATACCCGCCTTAGTGGAACTCGCGAAGCAGAAGGGCGTTCCGATAGCGGGGAAGGATTTCAAGACAGGCCAGACTATGGTGAAGACCGCCATAGCCCCAATGTTTAAGGCGAGGATGCTCGGCATGAAGGGGTGGTTCTCCACCAACATACTCGGGAACAGGGATGGGGAGGTACTGGACGAGCCCGAGTCCCTCCAGAGCAAGATAGTGAGCAAATCCTCTGTCCTGGACTACATCCTCCAACCAGGAATGTACCCCCAGCTTTACGGGAACATGCACCACAAGGTCACGATAAACTACTACCCACCCAAGGGGGATGACAAGGAGGGGTGGGACCACGTGGACATGTTCGGGTGGCTCGGCTATCCCATGCAGCTCAAGGTCAACTTCCTCTGTAAGGACAGCATACTCGCCGCACCGATCGTTCTGGATCTCGCGCTCTTCATGGATCTTGCCCAGAGGGCCGGGATGTCCGGGATACAGGAATGGCTTTCTTTCTATTTCAAGAGCCCCATGTGCGCCGAGAGCGTCTATCCCGAGCACGACCTCTTCATCCAGCACAAGAAGCTAAAGAACACCCTAAGGTGGATGATGGGCGAGGACCTTATAACCCACCTCGGCATAGAGTATTACTAGGGGTACGGATGACATTCGCCAAGAGGAGGGACAGGTTCACCGGCATGTCCCAAGGCATTGGGAGGGTATTCGGGAGGCTCGGCCTCTCGCCCAACCAGTGGACGCTTGTAAGCATCATCCCTGCCCTGACAGCTGCCTGGATGCTCATCCGGGAGGAGTTCCTTCTCGCGGCAGGGTTTTTCATCCTTGCCGGCTTCCTGGACATGGTTGACGGCTCGGTGGCAAGGGTCAAGGGGACCGTCACGAAACTGGGAGGCTACCTCGACACGGTCGTGGACAGGTATGTGGAGGGCATCGTGCTTTTCGGGCTTCTCTTCGCTTCACTGCCAGCATTCATCCTCCCTGCGCATGGCTGGGTGTTCCTCACCCTGTTCGGCGGGATGATGACCACATACTCCAAGGCCGCTGCCCGGGAGAAGGGTGTCCTGGAAGGGGGCGAGATGAGGGGAGGTCTCCTCGAGAGGGCAGAGCGCCTGCTCATCCTGTTCGCCGGATTGCTGCTCGGAGCAGTGGAGCCCCTTTACCTCACATGGGCGCTTGCCCTCTTGGCCATGCTGACGAACCTGACAGCTGTCCAGCGTGTTTTCATGGTCAAGGGCATAGCAAGGTCCACAAAGGGATATTTAAATAAGAAAGGCGAATAATACAGTGTTATGTTCGCTCCCGGATTCTCACGCTTCCTACATTCCATAACACATAGGTTCTTGAAGAACTGACTCGTTTCAGTTCTGAAACCCAACCCAGGACCGACATCATGCGGCCTGAAAAGACCCGCGTGACCGGAAATCCTCAGTGGTTACTGTGCCCTGGGATTTTCCCATACTAAAGGGACCCTGGCGAGACGCGATTCTCAGAAGAGAGACAGAAAGCGCAGCCCACTCGCCAAGGGTCCCGCGACGAAATGGCGGTCGCCGGCACCGAGAGTCCTTCCCTTTTTCTCTACCCACCTTTCCATTCTGTCGGCGGCCGCCTGAAAATAGTGCGGTCCACGCCCTCGCGGTGTTCGGGGGGCGTGGGAATGTTCCCAATACGCCCCGCTTGCCAATGGAGCGGGTGGGGCGTATTGGGATTTTGGAAAAATCTCCCGCATTGTTTTGTCAACTAAACGGTATATAAGCTACCGCGAAAAAATCTCACAACACAAGACGCAAGAACCCAAAACCCCCCAGGAACCGCCCTGGCAGTGGCGAATCAAACAAAAAAGGAGAGGAAAAAAGAGCCGGAAATGTTGGCAGGTTACTCGTCGTCGTCCGTGTCATCGTCGTCCCAGTCGCCGAATCGGAGCATGCAAAAACACCTCCATATGCATACATACTCCCGGATATATAAAGCTTTTTCCGGGCCCTCACATCTTCTCGGGCGCCTCTATCCCCAGCAGCCGCAGCGAGTTTGCGAGCACCTGCCTCGACGCGTCCACAAGGGCGAGCCTCGCCTCTTTTTCCTTCCCTGCCTTCAGGACCGGGACGTTCTGGTAGAAGTCGTTGAACAGTGTGGCAAGCTCGAACGCGTAGTTCGCGATGAAGTGCGGCCTCATCTCCCTGGCCGCGGACTGCACGGTTCCGGGGAAGGTCAGCAATTTCCTGAGCAACTGCCTCTCCCTGGGACCCTCCAATCCCGCCGCAGGGGGCTTCGCCTTTCCTCCCCTGAGCAGGATCGAGCATGCCCTCGCGTGCGTGTACTGCAGGTAGGGGGCGGAGTTCCCATCAAAGCTCAGGGCCCGCTCCCAGTCGAATGTTATCACCTTCTCAGGGGACTGCCTCAGCATGTCGTACTTTATCCCCCCCAGCGCCACGAGATCGGCTGTCTTCTTCAGGGAGGCCTTCGGGGCGTGCTTCCTGGTCTCCTCCGTGGCGCGCTTCACCACCTCCCTCCTGAGCTGGCCGTACGTGACGATGCTGCCCTCCCTCGAGGACATCTTCCCTGTCTTCAGGTTGACCAGCTCGTAAGGGAGGTGGAACTCCTTCTTTGCTATCCGCGGGCTTATTGTCTCCAGGCTCTTGAAGAGCTGCCTGAAGTGGAGTATCTGCTCTGTCCCCACCACGTGCACTATCCTGTCGGGCTTGAATTCCCTGTCCTGCAGCTCGGCAAGGACGAAGTCCTTTACCGAGTAGAGGGGGGTCCTGTCCCGAGTGAGGAGCACGAACATCCCCAGCCCGTGCCTGCTCAGGTCCATCACTATCGCCCCTTCGCTCTCCTTGGC
>CAZMBQ010000092.1:0-3075 GCA_964564705.1 uncultured archaeon | reverse complement strand
GGAAGGAATATCTGGAAAGGATCAGGAATGCCAGCGATAAGCAAGAGGAGCAAAATCTCGTAAAGGAGTATATGGGTATGCTGGAAGCGGAGAGGATCATCCAGGTGACCAAGGCAGGCTTCCCGAAAATCAACAGGGCGGCTGGCAGGGAGTTCGCGAGGGAGCTGTTCAAGGCGCTCGGATTCGTCGCCCTGGCAGTGGGCTTCGTGTTCTCGGAAATCCCGAGCGCGCCCGTCATAGGGATAATCGTGGGCTTCGCTGGCTACTTCATGCTAGGGGGAAGCGACTATCACATTGACAGGAAGAAAGAGGAGGGAGAAAATGCCAAATGACAGAGGAACCGAGCTGGTAAAGCAGTGGGTAAAGGCAATATTCGCCATACTCCTCGGGATAGCCTTCATAATGGTGTTCGACTCCGTGTTCCTGGCCATAATGGCCTGGACATTCCTGTTCTTCATCCCGTCCGCCAACAGGGAGGTGGAGAATTCCTTCTCAGCCGCCTTCTTCAACCTCGGGATGGCCGTGCTGCTCTTCCTGGCGTTCTTTCAGTCAGAGCTCCTTGGACTGGGGCTCGAGACCCCGCCAGGAATCGATCTGGAAGGCGCCGCCACGACAGGCCAGACGTTCGACGTCCTCATCTCAGAGAGCCCCTTCTCCACCATACTCATTGGGCTCCTCTTCCTCACACTGGTGGTCAAGGGTGTGATGAGCTTCGCACCCACCCGAGGGGCGGAAGAGCCGAGCACGCTCATGTGGATTTCAAGTGTGGGCGTGTACGTCCTGATGATAGCTCTCGTGATAATCCTCCAGGTCTGGACGTGGAGCACAGCAAGCATAATCTTCATCGCGGTGTGGTTCATGGCGTACATCTCCGGCTCCTCCGGGGACCAGGACTCGAGGCAGGTCGTGGGAGTGATAATGATAGTGGTCGCTTTCGTCATATTCTCCATGGGAGTCGGCTCGAGCGCCGTGGGGGAGGCTTTCTTCGGCCAGTGGTACCCAATCTTCTACCAGAGCATCTCCGGAGTGATGGAGCCGCTGAGCGAGGCGTTCCAGTCCCTTGGGGAGACCTTCCAGAACTCTATATTCCTCATATCCAACCCAACCGGCTATGCCCAGAGCATCGTGAACGGAAGCTATGAGAGGGATCCGGAGACGGGCATAGCAGGAGCGTATGGGGTCGAGGTGGATGATGCCAGGAACACTCCCATCTATTCGAACCAAAGCTACACGCTCCTCGTGAAGGTGAAGAACCGCGGGGCATTCGAGGCCACCGGGATAAGGGTGGGGGTGGAGTTCGCGGAGAACAAGCCTGGGAAGAAGTCCAGCTGGGAGGGGAAGGAGATGGACATGCACGACCTCGGGTTCAGGGAGGTTGTGGATAATGTCTACTGCACCGGGGAGGCCTGCTGGCAGTGGATGGATTCCGAGGTGGAGAACGAGTTCGTGAAGCAGGACCTCAGGCAGTTGTTCTTCCCGAGCAGCGGGATAGGCTGCCCTGCGATAAACGAGTACGGCCTGAAGACCAGGCCAATACCACTCAAGGCCACTGTGCAGTATGGCTATACCATAGACTCCACCATGGAGGTGGGATTCATCTCCTCGAGCGAGTGGGACAGGCTCGTCCTCGAGGGAGGCATGATAACCCAGCAGAAGAAGGTGGCCTCATTCACGAACGCCCCTGTCCGCCTCAACCTGGACACCCTCGAGCAGCCAATAAGGGAGGGCACTCCCTACTTCATCGGGCTCAACCTCGTCTCCGCGAAGAAGGGTGGAATGGTGGAAAGCATAGGGACGCCTATTCTGGAAAGTAAAGTTGATATATCATGCGCCACAATGGAGGATTGCGTGCAGTATTGCTCTGGCAAAGCAGGCCCCGGGGAGCGGGCAAGGATTGAGACCTGCAGTCATGACTTTAAAATTAAATGCACGTGCGCCGTGCAGGACCTCGTGGGCGGAATAGAGCTGTCCGTTCCCGCAGAGCTCGGGGAGCTCAGGTGCACCCCGGCCCCTGCCAAAATAACGGAAGTGGAGGACAGCCGTGGGAAACTGGAGAGCAGGTCCTACCTTTGGACAGAGGAGGTCATGAAGGGCAACTATCTCGCCTACTGCAGCATAGACGCCGCGGATTTCAGTAAGTTCGAGGGCAGCCCGCCTGAAAAAACCTTCATTCTAAGGGCCTCGGCGAACTACACGTTCGGCCAGGAGGAGGACTTCCTCCCGGCAAGGCTCGAGTTCGGGGGGACTGTATGCTGCACCGAGAATGAGGAATGCCCAGGCGGGATGGTCTGCGACGCGAATGAGGAGACGTGCAAGGTAGTGGACGAGGAGTATTTGCTTAATGAAGCCGAGAAATTCCTGGATAATTCGAATTCCAAACAGTCCAGTCTTATGGTGGATATAAAACGCATAATAAATGGTGGTAAGAAAGAAGGCATAGGTCAACTCATTAACGCCCTGCGTGAGCAGAAGATGGAAGTCGATTCGGCTATAAACAAGTACTCGGAATATTCCTTCAGCGTTAAGGAGAATGAGAAAAAGCTGAAGGAAGTTCTGTACAAGCTGAGTATAAATTCCATCAACCTGGAGATACTCATAGGGACGATGGAGCTGTGGGAACTGTATTATAATCCCAAAGACGATTTATCATACAAGACAGAATTGGAAAGTAAGATAAAAGAGGAGACAGAAAAGTTGCTCATTTATTCTTCCTGGGAAGACATCAAGGAGGTTAAGGAAAACATAAAAATTCTCAAGGATTCGATAGAACATATCAATAATTCTCTCTCTCTAATTTATAAAAAGCACCGTTAAGATGACAGTAAAAGGAACTGGCCGGACACGATGCCCAACCAGCCCATGTTGCTACTCCTCCTCACTCCTAGGGGGGAGGGAGGGGACAATGTGAGAGGGGGATTCCAGAAACTCCCTGATTCGACTCACCTCCCTCGTGTTGTCCCTGAGCTGCTCGACCAACTGACTCAGCTGGCCTTCCCGTGAGCTGAGCCAGGCGTTGAGATTTCCAATCTCACTACCCAGATGCTTAAGGGCACCCAGGTTCATTTCGGACTCCAC
>CAZMBQ010000091.1:0-3167 GCA_964564705.1 uncultured archaeon | reverse complement strand
TGGACTTTGGGGCGGTCAAGGAGGCGGTGAAGGGGAAGGAGATTGTCTACCACCTCGCGAACATGCCCGCGCACAGGCTGAGTGTGGGGGAGCCGCATAGGATAATGGGCAACAACTACAACGTGACGCTCAACTTTGCGGAGGCCTGCAGGGTGCATGGAGTGAAGATGGTCTTTGCATCAAGTTTCGGAGTGTACGGGAAGCAGGAGCCTCCATTCAGGGAGGACTCGGTGCTCATGCCCGAGACCCCTTACGGGGTGGCGAAGAAATCGTGCGAGGAGCTGCTGAAGGTCTATCATGAGCTTTACGGGATGGATTTGATAATAGTGAGGCCATCGAACGTGTGGGGGCAGAGGGACTACCTGCACGAGCCGCTGCAGGTCCTTCCGACCTGGGTGAGGAACGCGAGGGAGGGGAAGCCGCTTGTCGTTTACGGGGAGAACACTACCAGGGACTTTACGCACATAAGCGACTTCCTGGAGGGTATGCTGATCGTTTCAAGGGAGAAGGGATTCGGGATATTCAACATAGCCTCGGGGAAGGAGACCAGGCTGCTCGAGATCGCGAGATCGCTGAGCGAAAACGTGGTGGTGAAGCCGCTTCCCAAGACCGAGGTGGAGAGGTGGTGCGGGGACATCACCAAGGCAAGGGGGCTCGGGTGGGAGCCGAAGAGGGAATTCTGGAAAGAATTTAAAAGCTACAGGGAGAATATATTGAAAAAGGAGAGCGCGTGAGGAAATGGACGTAAGCAAGTGGTTGATTACGCCGGAAAACCTGGACAAGTACCTTGAGAATTTCAAGGACGCTGGGAGCAGGGAGCTTGTCAACAGGGAGTTCTGGGAGGGGAGGAAGGTCTTCGTGACCGGGATCTCGGGTTTTGTGGGCTCGCACCTCGTGGAGAGGCTGGTCGGTGCCGGGGCAGAGGTTTCGGGTCTTGTAAGGAGGCATGCCATCCCGGACTACCCGAACCTGAAGGATTATGAAGAGAAGGTGCAGCTCCTGGAGGGGAACCTTACGGATTATAATTCGGTGCTGTCGGCCCTGAGGAAGGTGGAGCCGAGCGTGATATTCCACCTGGGGGCACAGAGCTTTGTTCCCACGTCTTTCAGGGTCCCTATGGAGACTTATGAGACGAACGTCATCGGGACCGCTAACCTGCTTGAGGCCTGTAGGGCGCTGGAAGGGGTGGAGGCCGTGCAGGTGGCCGGGTCGTCGGAGGAGTACGGGAAGGTTAGGATGGAGGACGTGCCAATCTCCGAGAAGGCGCCTCTAAGGCCGATGTCGCCTTACGGGTTCACCAAGGTGGCAACGGATAAGCTTGCGGCGTGCTACCATGACGTTTACGGGCTCCCGACAGTGATAACGAGGGGGTTCAACCACTCCGGCCCCAGGAGGGGGCTGCAGTTCGTGACTTCTGTGATTGCGCGGCAGGTTGCGAGGTGCGCTCTCAGGGGAGGGAACGAGATCACACTGGGCAAGACTGATTCCGTGAGGGACATCTCGCACGTGGGGGATATTATACAGGGTTATCTGCTGGCGGTGGAGAAGGGGAAGAGGGGCACCCCATACAACATCGGGCACGGCTTCGGGGTCACCATAGAGAACATTGCCAGGATAGCGGCTCTCAGCAGTGGAGTGGATGGGCTGAAGATAAGGCTGGACGAGAAGAGGCTCAGGCCGGCTGAAGTGGACATACTCATCTGCGACTACTCCAAGGCGAAGGAGGATTTCGGGTATAGGCCAGTGACGCCGTTGACTGTTTCCATAAAGGAATGTGTGGACTATTTCAAGGCAAGGCCGCACCTGCTTGACATCGAGAGGCACTGAGGCCCAGTTGGGAGAATTTTTATAAGAATGCGCGGGCTGATTTCCTTATTGGCGCATCTGCGCCCGGGTGCTGTATGTTGAAGAACAAGGTTTTCGGACTGGCTTCACTCAGCCTGCTGGACACGGTGCTCATGAAGGGGATGGGGGGGTTGTCTTTCCTCCTTCTCGTGAGGTTCCTCGCGAGAGCGGACATAGGGCTCGTGGGCGTGGTTGGGGGGTACCTGGTAATATTTTCGCTGCTTCTTATAAGGCCGGAGAGGGTCCTTTTCAGGGACTATCCGAGCATGAAGGAGGGGCTGAACAGGTATCTGAACGCGTTTGCGAGGTTCTGGCTGTTCAGGACGGCTGGGTTCATGGTCATCTCGGGGGTGTTTGCGGTGTGGCTTTTCTTGAGCACAGGAAACGCGGTCATGGCGGTGTATTTTATGGGGGTCTCCCTTGCGATGAACCTCACGCTTTTCGAGAACCTTGCCAAGGACGTGTTCTTCGTTTCGTTCAGGCAGAGGATGGTGACCAAGGTGAACTTCCTGCTCAAACTGGTCTTCCTTGGGATGGTCCTGATGCTGTTCTTCTGGGGGGATGTGCTGCTTTACATGGCAATACTGGTTGCCTCGGCGGCACTCAACAGCCTGGTGTGGTTCGGGTTGCTTGGGTCCAGGGCGGGCTTCAAAATTGGGGGAGTCAGGGATTCCTGGGGCATAGTCAAGAAGGCGCTTTCCGATTTCTCCCTTTGGTCGTACCTTTACTGGTACGTGAACAGCCTGGTCTACAGGATAGACACTATCGTGCTTACGTTCTTCGCCTCCCTGGCAGTGATCGGGAACTACACCATCGCACTGGAGATAGCGAACTTCTTCTTCATCATACCAATGGTCATGCAGAACTCGGTTCTGGTGGCGCTGTCGAACATAAAGGAAAGAGACGTTGTCGGGGAGGCGATGGGGGTGTTCCTGAAGTACTTCCTTCTTCTCAGCGTTGCGCAGTTCGCCTTTTTCCTGGCGTTCGGGGAGCTTATCGTCTCGCTGTTCAGCCCGGATTCCGTTCAGAGCGTGTTCACTTACTCGCTCATCATACTGGCAGGGGTGAGCATACTTAACGCGTTCAGACCGCTGGGGATACTGGTAATGGCAAAGACCAACATCAGGAAGGGGTTCTTCAGAATATACCTTCCCGCCTCCATAATAGGTGTGGCAGGGTACTTCATCCTCGGGAGCATGTACGGGGTGATGGGGGTAGCGTACGGGAACGTGCTTGCATATTCTGCCATGGCCGCGCTACTGGTGATTTACGTTTGCAGGGAGTATCCTGTCAGGCCGAGGTTCTCGTTTTTCGGGAGGGCA
>CAZMBQ010000090.1:0-3226 GCA_964564705.1 uncultured archaeon | reverse complement strand
CCCCGAGCCTCTCCCCCAAATGGCTCCCAATGAACCCCGCCCCCCCGGCGACCAGCACGCTCATCCCTCACCACCGTTCATCCTCTTCATCATCCCCTCCCTCTCCCTGACCTGCTCCTCCACGTTCGTGCTGGATGCTATCTCCCTCTCAATCTCAAGCACGGTCCTCCACTTCCCTATGTCCAGGTACCTCCCCTTGAGCACGAGGCCGTTCACCTTCTCTCCTGCCTTCACCGCGAGCCTTATAGCGTCCGTGACCTGTACCTCCCCCTTCACCCCGGGCGGCGTTTTCTCGATGTACTCGAATATCCTCGGGTCAAAAACATACACCCCAGTGATGGCCAGGAACCTCCCCCCTGTCCTAAGGCCTTCCGCCTCTTCTGCCCCGGGCTTCTCCACGAGGTCCTCCACCCTCCCGTGCCTGTTCTCCATGCCTCCCAACCTCACTATCCCGTATCCCTTGGGGTCCTCCACCTCGAAAAGCAGCAGCGTTGCCAGCGGGTTCTCCTCCCTATGCAGCCTGAGAATGTCGTTTATCTCGCTCTTCGGCTCGATGAACGAGTCCCCAAGCAGGACCACGAAGGGCTTCTTTATCCACTCCCTTCCCTGGAGGATGGCGTGCCCCAGCCCCTTCCTCTCGTACTGGTATATGTATGCCACGTTCACCCCAAAGTGGCTCCCGTCCCCCACATAATCCATTATCGCGCCCTTCTGGTGCCCCACGACCACGAAAACCCTGTCCACCCCGCCTTCCCTGAGGTTCTCTATGCAGTGTTCAATTACCGCCTTCCCCATTATGGGGTACATCTCCTTGGGAACCGCCTTGCTGAAGGGGTAAAGCCTCGTCCCCCCGCCGGCAGCGGGCACAAGACCCACTATGTCTTCCATACTTTTCTAAAAGAAGCGTAATATTTAAATTAGATATCCAGAATCCTCCGCGGGACCCCGTTCCAGAGTGAAGGAGCACCTGCCTTCTGGCGCTCTCGCCCTACCAGCAAATCCCCTCGAACCCACTGACCTTTCCGCGATCGAGGACGCGCCTCCCCTCTATTATGACCCTGTTTTTCATGGCCCGGAAGTCCTCCTCTTCCAGCCGGGAGAACTCCTCCCACTCCGTCAGGAGCAGGCAGGCGTCCGCCCCATCCAGCGCCTCTCTTGCTGAGCCCGCGTACGCGATTCCCGGGAAAAGCCTCTTCACGTGCTCCGCTGCCTGGGGGTCGTACGCCCTGACCGCCGCGCCCTTTCCGAGCAGCGCGCGGATTATCTCCAGTGAGGGGGCCTCCCTGATGTCGTCTGTCCCGCCCTTGAAGGCAAGGCCGAGCAGCGCGATCGTCTTCCCTTCCAGGCCCCCGACCCTCTTCTCGAGCAGCTCCACTATCCTGAGGCGCTGCCTCCTGTTCACGTCCAGTACGCCAGCCAGTATCTGGTTCTCGCAGCCCGAATCCTCTGCCAGGGATTTCAGCGCAGAAACGTCCTTAGGGAAGCACGATCCCCCGAACCCTATTCCGGCCTGCAGGAAGCTCGGCGAGATCCTGTGGTCCAGCCCCACCCCTTTCATCACCTCGTAAACGTCCACCCCCAGCTTCTTGCACAGGTTCCCGACCTCGTTGCTAAACGAAATTTTCGTCGCGAGCAGGGAGTTCGAGGCGTATTTTATCATCTCCGCCGTCCTGAGGCTTGTCCTGAGAACGGGTGCGCCGAAGCCCCTGTAAACCCCTTCGAGCAAGTCCCCTGACCTCTTGTCCATCTCCCCTATCACCACCCTGTCAGGCTTCAGGAAGTCCTCCAGGGCCCTGCCCTCCCTCAAAAACTCCGGGTTCATGCACACCCCGAAGTCCTCCCCGGCTTTTTTCCCGGAAACCTCTTCCAGTATTCCCGCTACCTTCTCGGTCGTCCCCGGTACGACCGTGGACTTCACGACGAACACATGGTATTCCACCCCCTTCAGCGCCTCCCCAAGCTGCCTCGCAGCAGCCTCCATTTGGGAGAGGTCTATCCTCCCGTCCTCCCCGGAAGGCGTCCCGACGCAGATGAGCGTGGCCTTCGCCCCCCTGACCGCTGCGGTCATATCGTCCGTGGCAGAAAGCCTCCCCTCCGATACCAGGGAGCTGAGCATCGCCTCAAGCCCCTCCTCGAATATGGGCGGGACGCCCCTGTTTATATTGTCTATCTTCGCCCTGTCCCTTCCCACACAAACGACCTTGTTCCCCCTGTGGGCAAGCCCCGCCCCGGAGCAGAGCCCCACATATCCTGTTCCTATGACCGCGATTTCCATACAAAATCCTTTATGGCAAAAACTTTAAAGGTTTTCCCATTCATTATAATGCAGTTATGAAAGCCCTGATACTTTGCGGCGGGCTCGGCACAAGGCTCAGGCCAATCACCTACGAGATACCCAAGGTCCTCATCCCTGTCCACGGCCGACCTGTGGTGGAGCACATAATAGACCTCCTGAAGCGCGAGGGAGTGGATGATGTGGTGCTGTCCCTTGGCTACAAGAAGGACACGATAAAGTCCCACTTCGGTTCCAGCGACCTCGGCACAAGGGTGAGCTTCATCGAGGAGGACTCTCCCCTCGGGACGGCCGGCCCACTAAGGCTCCTCCCCCCACAAGAAGAGCCCCTTATAGTCTCTAACGGCGACGAACTCAAAGACATCCCGGTCAGGGTCTACCCGGTGGGACGCCTGGATTTTGACAGCCTGGGCCTCCTGCTCCTGACCAATGACGGGGAATGGGCCTACCGCCTGACCCACCCCAAGTATCAGGTCCCCCGGACCTACAAAGCCACTGTCTCGGGACACATCCCGGATAAGGCCCTGATTCACTTGAAAAACGGGGTGTTGCTGGAAGACGGACCCAGCGGGCCGGCAAAGGCCGAAATTATCCAAGACCAGGCTGACCGGAGCATTATCCGAGTGACCATTACCCAGGGCAGGTCACGCCAGTTGCGGCGCATGCTGGATGCGGTAGGTTTGAAGACCATCCAACTCATGGGAACCGCCTTCGGCCCCCTTACCCTTGGCGCCCTGAAGGTGGGCCGATACCGCCATCTCACCCAGGACGAGCTGACGGCCATGCGAAGACTGGTAAAATTGGCATAACTTTTTTGTTTACAGCGCCCCCTGGCCTGTTGTATACAGGGATCTCTACTCACAGGGAACAATCTGATCGGGCGGTTAACTCAGCGGGAGAGTGCCATCCTCACACGGTGGAAGTCCGGGGTTC
>CAZMBQ010000089.1:0-3271 GCA_964564705.1 uncultured archaeon | reverse complement strand
GGGCTCTGGGGGCTTTTCCTCGAAGCTCGTTATAGTGCTGTCCGGTCCGATCTCCACTATGCCGTAGTTCCTGGCCAGATCGCGGTCCTTCACATCAAAGAGGCCCACCACAGGGGACCTCTTCTGCTTGTATAGCATTAGTATGCCGAAGAGGCCGGCGTCGAACAGGTTGTCGCCGTTTATCACCAGCAGGGGCTCCTCTACCTTCTCCTGCTCGACCGCCCATTCTATGCCGCGGACAGCACCGAACTTGTTGTTCTCGGAGGTAGTGGGCTCGACCACGAGTTTTACCTGCTTGGGGGAGCTGTAGTGTTGGAGGAAATCGGCGAACTGCTTCTCGAAGGCGGAGTTCACCGAGACCAGGATCTGCTCAACCTGCTCGAGCGGCTCTATCTTCTTCAGGACGTGCTCAAGCAGAGGCTTCCCCTTCACGGGAAGTAGGGCCTTTGGTTTGTCACGGGTAAGAGGCCAGAGCCTCTTGGCAAAACCGCCTGCTAGAACAAGCGCTTTCATGGGGAACCACCTGGGATGAAAGACATCTACATAATTGTGTGCACAACAAATATAAAATTTGCCCCCAAAGAAAATCACAAAGCGTTTCCAGTGTTCTCCATGACTGGATGCATGGGTTGTAAAAGGTTCTATTTATTCATCGGGGATGAGACGCGCTTCAGCGTCAGGAAGAGGTACGTGGGGTTCGCGGACGAAGGGGACGGGTCCTTCGTGGAGTTTTATTTCGAGACGGGGTTCAGTTCAGGAATTTTCAGGAACTCAGGAAAAGGGGCGATGCCAACTTTGTGACCGTGGGGGTACCCCTGAGCGAGAAGGGGGACCGGGATATTGTAAGTCGGCTGTTTCCGTATGCAAGAAAAAGGGAAAAGGCATGAGCCTTCTTCAGTCATTCAGCTTGAGTACCTTCCTCAGCTTTTCCTCATTGAATCCCACTATGAACTCGCCATCAACCATGGTCACGGGCACGCCCATCTGTCCGGTCTTCTCCACCATCTCCTTTGCGGCGGCCTGGTCCTCTGCCACGTTGGCTTCCTCGAACTTCACGTCGTGGGATTTCAGGAACTCCTTCACCCTAACGCACCAGGGGCACGTGGGGGTCGAATACACCTTTACCTTCATTCAATTACCTCCTTTGTTCTCACTTCCGGAGCGCATCCCGCCTGCGGGAACTCTCCGTATTATAGAATAGGCCGAAGGTGCTTAAAATAACTATCGTTCGGTGTCCTCTTCCGGTTCCGCCTCCAGCACGTCCTCGCCCGCCTCTACCAGGGGAACGCCCTTCTCGCACTCCTCACAGAGCTTACTATTCCTTGGTACGGGTTTTCCGCAAACCTCGCAGGTCTTCATGCTTTATAGGAAAATCAGGGGGCTTATAAAGTTTCGGCTGAACAGCCGAGAAAAGCTTTAAAAACCTCGAATACATGCAATAGACAGCACAGTGCACCAGGCAGCAAGATGCAGGGGCTTGAGCTGTGTTGAATGCCCGGGAAGCCGGGAAGGTCCCTGCCGGATGCGGCTGCCATGAACATAGGAGGAAAAATATGTCAGAAACTGGAGTTCAGTTCGAAACCATCAAAGCAGAAGAGGTGAAGTTCGGAAAGAACAACTTCCTTGAAGTGGCACGGAAGAAAGCAGTCACAGAGGAAGGTGAGAACGTGTTCATCTCGATCTCCCGCGGGTTTTTCTCGCCTGACGGGACGAAGAAGTTCCGAAGAAGCCTCGCGCTGCCCGACCAGCCAGAGATAATCGACTTCGTGGTGAAGAACCTCAAGGGAATGCACGATTCCAAGCCCAAGGCAGAGAAAAAAGAAGAGCCTAAGCAGGAAGAAAAGAAACCCGAGGCAGAGTAAACTATACCAAAAAGGGAAACGAGGCAAGCAATCCGGATTCCCGTTGTTTTTTATTTTTGTCCCTGGCAGCGGTATTTTTAATTACGCGGTACAATATTCCCACATGGAAGAAGGGCTTTTTCTGAAGCACGCGCTGAAGAATGCCGCAGAGCATGGGGGGAAGGCCGAGGCAGGGGCGGTGCTCGGGAGGGTGCTCGGGGAGAAGCCTGAACTGAAGGGGGAGATTTCGCGGGCGAAGGAAGCCGCGGGGAAGGCGGTGGAGGAGGTCAATTCCCTCGGAAGGGAGGAGCAGGAAAGGAGGCTTGAAGGGTTCAGCTTCCAGGGCAGGAAGCCCAGGAAAGGACTTCCCGAACTCAAGGGGGCGATGGGGAAGGTGGTGACGAGGTTCGCTCCCGCACCCACCGGGCCTCTCAACCTCATGCACGTTCTCAGGGCAGTGGGGCTGAGCCACGCGTACGCGAGGAAGTACGGGGGGGCGTTTCTGCTGAGGTTTGAGGACACTGACCCGAGGCTTGTGGAGGGGAGGTTCTACGGGATGATAAGGGAGGATCTCGAATCGCTCGGTATGGGGCCTGACAAGGAGTTCATCCAGAGCAGCCATATGCGGCTTTACTACAGCAAAGCAGAGGAGCTTCTCGGGAAGGGGAAAGGGTACGTGTGCTTTTGCAGCAGCGTGGATTTCCAGGAGCTGAAGAAGGGGAGGAAGGACTGCTCGTGCAGGTGGCAGAGGCCGGACAAGAACCTGCTTGGGTGGAAGGGCATGCTTTCGGGGAGGTATGGGGAGGGAGAAGCCGCACTGAGGCTCATCACGAGCATGCAGGACCCGAACCCCGCCTTCAGGGACCCGCCCCTCATGAGGGTGGTGGATGCGGAGCATCCGCTTGAGGGGAGGAAGTGGAAGGTGTGGCCGCTGTACAACTTCGCGAATGCCATTATGGATGACTTCTGCGGGGTGACTCATGTATTCAGGGGAAAAGAGCACGAGCACAATACCGGGATACAGGAGAAGGTCTGTGGGGCGCTCGGGCTCTCGAAACCCGTGACGATGAATTTCGGGATGATGCACATGCCCGGGGAGAAGCTGCACACCCGGGACATCAAGAAGGGGATAAGGGAGGGGAAGTATTCGGGCTGGGACGACCTGAGGCTCCACACCGTCAGGGCGCTGCTGAGGAGAGGGTTTGAGCCGGAGGCGCTCAGGGAGTTCGCCCTGCTTTGCGGGCCCTCCAAGAGCGACATAAGGATAGACATTGGCAACCTGGAGGCTATAAACAGGGGGTTCATAGACCGGAAGGCGGACAGGTACATGGCAGTGACCGAGCCGGTGGAGGTGGACATTTCCGGGATACTGGAGGCAGGAGGCATGGGAGGGAGCGTGAAGGTCAGGAACCATCCCGAAAGGGAGGACA
>CAZMBQ010000088.1:0-3302 GCA_964564705.1 uncultured archaeon | reverse complement strand
ATGCCTGGAGGCGGTTGCCGTTTGCGTCTTAGAGGATCTGGTGGGCCGAGGCGAGGGTGGGTTGGGCCAGGGTGAGGGAGAAGATAAGGGAGGCCATGAAAAGTGCCGAGAAATCGGGAACGAATTGGCTTCCCACATAATTCGCCTGAATCTCTGATTTATAATAATTTTGCTCGAAATTGGTCAAAAAAAAGGGCCCATATCTCACACCCCTTGCTTCCTTTCAGAAAAAAACTCGGACAGAAAACCTTAAATATCACAATAACATTTCTAATTCATGGACAGGGCCGCCACGATTCTACTGACCATTTTCCTCGCATCCTTCATTATTTCCCAGCCGGCCGCTGCCCAGGCTCCCGAAGTCTCCATAAGCGAACAGAGGGCGCACGTGCACTCGGGCACGTACGTCGAGTTTGAAGTGGTGGTGAAGAACAACCAGAACATCGCGGATCACTTCGTGATGTCGGTTAGGGGCGACGGTCCTGCCCCTGTCTGGTGGTACAACCCGGGGATATTCCTCGTGCCTGTGAGGCCTTACAGCGAGGAGACGCTGACTGCGGGCTTCTACCCTATGGACGCGGAGGAGGGTGAGTACAGCTTCCTGATAATCATTGCTTCCATGTCAAACCCTGAATACGAGGACACGGAAAGGGTGACCATAGCGATAAAGCCCCCAACGCTCCTGAACATCGAGAGCGCCTCCCTGGAAGACGGGAAGGTGAAGGCGGTTCTGGAGGCGGATGCGGATAGTGGGAAGGAGTTGACGGTCGTGTTCGAGGCGACCGATCCCTCCGGGAAGGTGGTTGCCGTCCACTCCAAGACAGCGGAAGTGCCTGAGGGGAAGAGCACGATCGAGGCCGAGGTCCCGTTCCCACTCTCGCCCCCCGGGGAATACGTCCTGAGGGCCTCTGTGGAGGGGAGCGCGGACGAGGCTTCCTTCACGATGGCCGAGGTGAGCGACGTGGACGCGGACACTGAAACCACTTCAACCACACTGTACGAGGAGACCGTGATAACCTACACGAACAACGGGAACGTCCCGGAGGTCGTGGAGGCAGAGGAGAGTTTCGTGAGGTCGGACTACATCACGGGGTTTGTCACTGCGCCCGTTTCATGCCACGAAGGCCCTGAGGAGAGGACCTGTGAATATGCCCTGGTGCTTTCGCCTGGGGAGTCGCAGGAGATAAGGTACAGGAAGGAGTTCTGGCCCCTTTACGTGCAGGCGGGCATGGGCGCGCTGTTCGTGATCGTGCTCGGCGTCATGGTCACAGGAAGGTACACGACGCCTAGGATAACCAAGAGGTACAGGAAGCGCGGAAAGACCACGAGCGTCGTGATAGGCGTGAAGAACACCATGACCGGCACGAACGGGGTGATAGTGAGGGATTGGGTCTCGCCCCTGGCAGCGGTCGCGAACGAAGGCTTCGAGGGCGCGAAGCCCGTGATAAGGAGGAGCGACGCCGGGACAGAGCTCATCTGGTCCCTGGGAGGAATGGGGCCGAGGGAGGAGAGGATGCTCAGCTACAAGATAAGGCCGGTCGTCTCGGGCAACCTCAAGCTGAGGGGCGCGAGCCTGAGGTACAGGAACAGCAGGGGGGACGCCAGGAGGATACAGTCCAACCCGGTCCTGGTCGAGTAACTTGCCGGAACCAAGACATTCCGGTAGGAAATTATTTGTTCGGTATTGATTAACACTGTTATTCGAGGGAAAGCGGGCTGTTTTTAAATCTTTGGGTGGCGTTCCGGTCTTCCCCACTGAAAAAAGAAGGAAGCCTGCGAGAACAATGAAATCCGGTGGGGGAGATTTGAATTCGGGAAGCAAGGGCACTTGCACTCGCCTACTCCCAACCTCTCGGTGACTTTCTATCCGGAACCCGTTTCACCGAAACTCCAGAGCAGCCTCTGGCCCTGCAAGCACAGCCGAGCGCTCCGCCGTTAAGCTACCACCGGGTGTATGTTATTATTTGCGGAATTATTTAAATGCTGTCACTCCACCCCAAGCAGCCTCCTGAAGATGAAGGTGCAGGGGATTGTTATGAGTATGTACCACCAGAACCAGCCTATCGAGTCCCGCAGGACGACGAAAGGGAAGGAATAGGAGAGCAGCGGGAGGGTGAACGGGAGCTGTATTAAGAAGTTGGAGTAGGTGTCGCGCAGGAAGCCTATTGCCACCAGGAATATCACCATGGAGGCGAGCATGGGTTTCATGTTACTCCTGAGCTGCTTCTGGTTCAGCTTCATCATCTCGGAAAGGAGGCGGTTGGTTTCTTCTGTGTTCCCGTCCTTCTGGGACTTCTTCATCTTCCCGCGTATCTCCTTGACCTCCTCCTTGATGGCCCTGATCTCCCTAGGCTTGGTCAGAATCCTGTAAATCAGCGCGAGCACGAGCGAAAGCGTGAGCGACCATAGCAAAACTTCCTGTATTGGTTCCATCTCATTCCTCCAAAGCAGACATTAATAATTCCCTGAAAGTCCTTAAAGCTTTCTTCATGTCAGACCTGTTCACATTCAGGACAGTGACAGGCCCCCCGAGCAGGCTGGCGAAGTGCCTGTTCATCTCCTGTAGGAGCTTCAGGTCACCTGCGCTGTTCTTCCTCACCGCTATTCCGTATCCGGGCACCACGAAGCTGTCCCTTACGTCCACCTCGAGGAGGATGGTCATGTCAGGGACGAACTTTCCGAGGAGCTCCCCGGTGAAGAGGGGTGCTATCCCGTTCCTTGACCTGAAAGCGAGGCTCCCGCTGATCACGAAGACGCCCTCCCTCTGGGATATCTGAGAGAGCCTCTCGTAGAAGGCGGGCCTCTTCTCCCTGAGCTCCGAGCTGCCAAGGCCCGAGAAGTCGGGGAGCTTCGCAACCACGAGTTTGGGCAGGAGCCTGCGGTTCCCCCTGATTACCATGTCCACGATGGAATCGCGCTCGCTCTCCTCCACCCCGACCACCAGTATCTTGAGGTTCTTTGGGGATCCCTGGGGGGCGCTGGTTTTTTTGGCCATTGAGCCTGGGGAGCGCTTCCCGGACTTCCTGGTCATTCGAAGAACCTCCTGATCGATGGGTGCATGTCCTCCATGTGCTGCGCGGCGAGCTCCTCGTACAGCTGGAAGACTATCATGGTGGCGAGGAGTATGCCCGTGCCAGTGCCTATCGCGTTGGTGAAGTCGGCGAAGGCTGCAAGCAGGCCGACGGATGCTCCGCCTATCACGGTGAGGCCGGGTATGTAGCGGTTGAGGACGTGCTCCATTATCCTCTGGTCCCGCCTGTACCCGGGTATCTGCATGCCCGTTCCCTGTATCTGGCCTGCCA
>CAZMBQ010000087.1:0-3387 GCA_964564705.1 uncultured archaeon | reverse complement strand
CGACGAGAGCCACCACAATGAGCAGCCCTGCCACCACGGCCACAGCAAACAGTTTCATTTCAAACACCTCACTGCTTCCTGACAGCCTTCACGCTGCCGGCACTCCCGCTGTTTTCGGTGACACTCTCGACAGGCGCCTTTATCACCTTCATGTTGCCTGCCTCGTCAACGCTGTCCGGGCCATGGAGCATGCCCAGCACTATTCTCTTGAGGTCACCGTACGCCTGCTTCAGGTAGCTGTTCGCGTTCTTCATGTACCTGTCAACCTGCTTGGCAAGGGCGTCAAACTCCTCGAAGTGCCCTATTCCCATGTACATGTCCTGGGCTTTCGCAAGGTCCTGCCTGGCCATCGCTATCTTCTGGTTGAGGTCCTGGTGCCATTCCTCAAGCTTCTGGGTATCCGCTCCATTGTTCTTGAGGTCGATTATCTTGTCCCCAACCATGGCCGACACAGCCTCTACCTTGTCCAGCGCGTACTGCAGCTTGGCCCCAAAGACCACCGCGTACACGTACTTCAGCAGGCTGTTCGCTTCCCTGAGTTCGGGCTTCAGGTCCTCGATTATGTCCCTGAGCTCGTCCAGTGTGGCAGCGCCCTCGATCCTGGATTTGATCTCCTGAAGGTCCTCTATCTCCTCACCTGCGCTCTCCTTCAGGCCCTCCAGATCCTCGGCCGAAAGCTCCCCAGAGCTCTCTGCAAGGGCAATACCCCTCTCGATCTGCGTCACCTGGTATTCGACAGCTTTGGCAAGGTATGCCTGTGTAGCCTCGAAGTATCTCTCGGACGCTTCAGTGCTCTTCAGCGTCCTGTATCTCTGGGCCGCGTCCTTGTAATTCCCCAACAGGTCCTGGTATTCCTTCTTTACCTGCTGGTATTTCTGGACGGCCTTAGAGTGCGCTTCCCTTACCTTCTGGTCTATGTCCCTGAGCGACCTCGCCTCTGCGGTCGAAGCGCTCAGCGGCATGGCTACAACCAGCGCCACCAGTGCCAGTGCGACAAATGCTTTCTTGTTCATTTCATTCACCTCCCTTTAGTTCAGGCGGCCTACCTGACCGCACAATGAAGGTTGCGGGACCTTGCTTATAAAGACGCTTCAGGAATACTGCCCTGAAGCTTCCTGTAAAGCTTTATCCGGTCCCCTTAAGCTTTAAAAGGCAAGGAAATCAAGGAAAAACCTTCAGCCAACCGCGGGCGAAAACGCTTATAAATAACAGAGCGCCAATATACCACATGCTCATCCCCATAAGATGCTTCACCTGCGGCAAGCCCATAGGCCACCTGTGGGAGAAGTACCAGAAGGAAGTGAAGGTGGGCCGCAACCAGAAAAACATCCTCGATAAGCTCGGGCTGGATCGCTACTGCTGCAGGTCGGTCTTCCTCACACACATAGACCTAATAGGCAAGGTCGGTGTGTTCAAAAGCTGAGCCTCACTCGAGATCCTTCCTTGAAAGGATGTTCACGCTCGAACGCATGCTCTCCTTCTCCATCCCCACTAGGAACTTGACGCCCTTCCTCTTCGCGAGGGTGTTCAGCCTGTAGTCCACCTTCCCGTCGAACACTATCGCATAGGAGTCCTCCATTGTCCTGAGCGCATTCTGCAGCTCTGAAACGGGCACCTTCCCGAGCAACTCGTTCTTGGAGGAGAATATACACGCAGCCCTGGTCCCCACGAGCTCCTCGAGGGTCTTCCTGAACAGCTCCTTCTCAGCAGGCGCGAGGGACTTCTGTCTGTCCTCCCTCTCAGAGGAGCGCTCGAACTTCCGGCCACCCCTCCTGTTCTTCTCCTGTCTGCCCCCATGCCGGCCCTTGTTAAGGCCGGCCCTGTACTGCTCGGCTGTCACACGGCTCCTGATCGCCTTGAAGATCTCCTTCCTGGTCAGGTCCTCGACCTCCTTCCCTTCCGGGGCAGTGGTCACAAAGTCCACGTCCGACTTCTGGAACAGCTCCCTTGCGATCAGCTGCCCACCGCGGTCCCCATCCACAAAGAGCGTGGTGGTTTTCTCCTTGGTCAGGTCCACTATCGGCTGCTTGATAGACGTGCCCTCAAGGGAGATCGTGTTCCTTATGCCGTATTTTAGGAGGTTCAGTATGTCCGCCCTGCCTTCCACTATTATTATCTCGTCCGATTCCTCCATCTCCGGCCCGCAGGGAAGGCCCTTGTAATTGGTTATCTCGTGTGTTCTCACGCTCTCCTTTATGCTCTCGGATATCTCCGCCACGTTCTCCCCAGAGTCCATCAGCCCCTTCAGTATCTCCTTTGCCTTGTCCACCACGTACTTCCTCTTCTCGGAGCGGGTGTCCTCCACCCTCTCGAGCACTATCTTCGCAGTGCACGGCCCTATTCTCTCTATAGTCTCCAGCGTTGCAGCTAGTAGCGAAGTCTCCGAGGCGTCCATTGCAGAGGGGATGCTGACGTCTCCCTCGGATGTCCCATCTTTGGACTTTATGTTAACATCTATCCTTCCTATCTTGCCTGCCTGCTGCAGTTCCCTCAGGTCCAGGTCGTTCCCGAGCAGGCCCTCTGTCTGGCCAAAAATAGCCCCTATCACGTCAGGCTTCTCTATCACGCCTTTCGCTTTTATCTTTGCCTTTATCAGATACTTTATTGACGCTGGCGCAAGCTTCGCCATAACCATCACCTCTCCTTTTTTTGCTCATGCCTGATGCTAAGTCAAACCCCGAGAAATCCTCAATCCGCGTTTTTCCAAGTTCCCTGAACATTTTCCTCAGCCTCCGGTTCGTTCTTATCCTGCGGCTTTGAAAGAGGGTAATTAGCCTTGAACACAGCCTTTTTCCCTCGCCATCAAAGTCTGTAAGGATTACGACCTCGTCAGCCCCCCTGCTCTCGAGCCCCTGCACAACATCAATCAGGGGCCTCCCGTTTATGGGGACGATGTCCCGGATCCCGAGCTCCCTCAGGGCAGCGGCGTCTTTTTTCCCTTCGACCACCACTGTTTTTTCCTTGAGTTCGCCCATCAGTTTCGTGACATCAGACATGGCTTGTCTAAAATATAGCTTTTGGGTATTTAAAGTTTCTACTCACTGCAGAGTGGTGCTCGGCAGTCCGCTGGTGCGGGCTTGGATGCGGGGCACTGTGGCCTTGTAACCCTCTAAGTTGACAATGCAACGGCATTATGCAGTTCCCCTGCACAGCACCAAAACCCCCAGAATCGCTTCCAAACCTTCCCCCACCTCGAGAACCAGCCACCTGCAGACAGCCCAGTTCGTCGTCCCTGTCACGGCTGAAACAGCCGCCCAGAACGGTCAGGGCCCCCCAGAAATACTCAAGCACCACTGCCGCGGTCCCACAGATGAGCGCGATGTTCATCCTTTCCGGGTGAGAGAGCCTGTACAACCAGAAGAGGAGCCTGGGGGGGTGCCCCTGATA
>CAZMBQ010000086.1:0-3394 GCA_964564705.1 uncultured archaeon | reverse complement strand
AATCCCAAGCGATTAAGCGTTGCGCCCGCAAGAAAAATCTCAATCCTCGCTCACCCGCGGTGCAAGTATGAGGGAGAGGTTGAGCTTGTCTATTGCCCTGAAGTTCATCCTCATCGGATAGTCTGTCCCGAACTCTATACTCATCTGCTTCGAGAGCTTCCCCGCCTTTATCATTTTCTTCAGGTAGTCGAGCGGGTATTGGGACTTCACCGATTTGTCCGCCTTGAGGTTGAGCAGGGAACTGTGGCCCTTCTCCAGCTCGAGCATCGAGGACGAAACGTCCCCCCTCGCATGCATCTTGAACCCCGAAGGAGCGACCTCGAAGACCACCGAGTCCCCAATGACCTCCGCATCCGCCACGCCCTCCTCGACCACGCGTGTCTCGATTTCCACCTTGCCCCCGAAGTTGAGCTGGTCGACCGGCGGCTTCTCCGCCTTTATCTCTATCACGGGTATCTCGAACACCCTCTTTCCGCTCCCTTCGAGGGTTATCTTGAGCCTGTTGCCCTTCTCTGACTCGAGCACCACCTTGTCCCCGGACTTGGCCCTCCTGAGCACTGCTGAAAGGTTGGATAGATTCAGTCCGAGCGACTCGGGGCTCTCTATTTTGTACTCGTCGAATGCCGCTGAGAGTATCTTGAGATCCACCACAGAGACCATTGTCCTGTCCGGGGTCACAAGGCTTATCCCGTTCTGGTCGAAGTTGAACACCCCCTCGTCAATGATGTCTGCGATGATGGGGATTGAATTCTTGAGCAAGTCCGCATCAGAAAGAACGATCCTGAACATCTTATCACACATTAATATTGTCGATTAATTTTTTAAACCTTTTACCCTCTTGAGCAGCTCCACGTCAATCTTCCCCATATCCTGGAGCACCTCGCCCTGGAGATCTGATCCCTTCTCCAGGGGGATCACCCTCCCGAAGACCCTGACCATCTGGTTCAGCTCTGCCTTGACCGGCGACCCGAAGCTGACGTTTATCTTTCCCGTCCCATCATCCAGAACGATCGCGTCCCCGTCCTTTGACTTGTCTATCACGGTCCCTGTCAGGGCGACCCTTATGTCCCCTGGCTTTATGTCCGCGATGTCCCTCTCAGCAGAAGGCAGCCTCCTCTGGAAATCCTCAGGCATATATTAATCTGGTAGTTTAATTTTAAATAATCCAACAGGCTGGTCATGATGAAAGCCCCAAACGATAAGGGAAGCAGATTCTCCTCCTCCGGGTGGGTGGGTAAAGTAAGGGACATGGGCAGCATAAAGTTCTTCCTCCTCAGGAACCGCGACGGCACCCTGCAGGTCACTGCCAAGAGGGGCGAAACCCCCGAAGCCGTGATGAAGTCAATAGCCGGCCTGGGCATGGAGGACTTCGTCCGCGTGGGAGGCCGCCTGGTCGAGTCCAGGCAGGCCGGGGGCAGGGAGCTCCGCCCAGAGAGCGTCACGGTCATCGGCAAGTCCGCCACCCCACTCCCATTCGACCCGAGCGAGGAGATAGAAACATCCCTCGACAAGAGGCTTGACTGGAGGGTTTTCGACCTGAGGAACCCCAGGAACCTCGCCATATTCAAGATACAGTCCGCCCTTGTCCAGGGCATGCAGTCCTTCCTGAACAGTCATGGGTTCCTCCAGGCGTTCACCCCCTGCCTGATGGGCGCGGCCTCCGAATCCGGTTCAGAAGTCTTCCCGGTCTCCTACTTCAACAAAAAGGCCTACCTCAGGCAGGATCCCCAGCTCCACAGGGAGCTCCTGATAGCCGCAGGCTTCGGGAAGGTTTACGACCTTGGTCCCTCCTGGAGGGCCGAAAAGTCCCACACGAGCAGGCACATATGCGAACACAGGGGACTTGCCCCTGAGATGGAGGTGGAATCAGAGGCCGACGCCATGAGGCTTGAGGAGGACGTGGTCATAGCCGGCCTGAAGAGCGTTAAAAAAAGCTGTGCGGAATCTCTCGCCCTGCTCGGGAAGAAGGTGGATGTCCCGGAAAAGCCCTTCCCTGTCCTGAAATTCCCGGAAATATACGGTATCCTCGAGTCCCTTGGAAAGAACGTCCCGCACGGGGAGGATTACGACACCGAAGCCGAGAGACTCCTGGGCGAGTGGGTGAGGAAAAAACACCGCACGGATTTCTTCTTCGTGAACAGGTTCCCATACAAGAAGAAGCCATTCTACGTCATGAAGGCCGAAGGCGAATGGGCAAGGAGCGTGGACATGTTGTTCAGGGGGACGGAAATATCCTCGGGCGGCCAGCGGGAGCACAGGCACGAGCAACTGATTAAGCAGATAAAGGAAAAGAACATGTCCCCGGAAAGCCTCGAATGGTTCACGAGGCATTTCAAGCATGCGGCTCCTCCCATGGGAGGCTTCTGCATAGGAATAGAAAGGTTCACCATGAAGCTCCTGGACATACCCAACATAAGGGAGGCCGTGCCCTTCCCCAGGGCGCCGGAAAGGCTACTCCCATGAAGGTGGATTAATGAAAGGCCAGATGTTCATAATAACGATGCTCTTCTTGATAGCCCTGATATTCGCCGTCCAGAACAGCCTTGCCCAGTACAATTCAGTGGACCTTTCCAAATCCCTCCAGAACACAGACCCCTACCTCCTGCAATCCATCCGCAACTCCTTCGCTCAGGCCATCGAGACCCCGAAAAGCTGCGGCGAGGTGCAGGAAGGTATAGAAGAGCTCGGGGGTTATTTCAACAACAGGATAGTCGGAGGCACCTCGATCAGCATAAGCCACTCCTTCCAGTGCTCTCCTGACAGGACGCTCCTGCTTACGGTCAAACTCAAGTCAAGCAGCGGGCAGTCCTCTGAAACCTTCACAATACAACCCTGACATCCGGGGTTCCAATCTTTAAATAGGGGCAGCAATAATATTAAAATCAGGGCGGGTCGCCCGAAGTCGTGATTGCCTAATGAAAAGGAAAGCAGCGTTCCAGATGAGTTTGGGTTTCATAATAGCAGTGGTCTTCGCAATAGTACTCCTGAGCCTCTCCCTTACCTGGCTCCGCGGGACGATAGAGAACATAATGGGAATAACAGACGATCTCACACAGGACGCCCAGACCACACTAAGAGACAGTTTCAGGAGCGGCACGACCAATTTCGGGATCTGGCCCAGCCAGTACAACCTCCAGCCAGATACCGGCCTCCGCATGTCCGCGGGCATAGAGAACGACGCCACTGACGGGAAAGACCATTTATTCGTGATAAACATTCTCCCGGCCTCGGCAGACGACAACGTCCTCAGGAGCAAGTGCGGATCAGGCACCGGAGTGGAGGACCTCACTACCGACTGCCCTCTCCTCTATGACGAGATGCTCGGCTGGGTGACCTTCGATAAGACAGCCGGCCTGATAAAAACCAGCGCAATAGGGTTCAAGTACATGGAAGT
>CAZMBQ010000085.1:0-3405 GCA_964564705.1 uncultured archaeon | reverse complement strand
GAGCCTTCCTCGGCGCCGCGGCAATGCTCTCAAGCATGGCAAGGTGCGTCCTTCACTGGGAAAAAAGAACGCTGAACTCAAGAGAACGGTGTTGGGCTCTGTCTCGATGCTGGTGATATTCGGCCTCGCACACATCGCCGCCCCACTCGCTGGAAGCCTGGAGGTTTCAGCTACGGTGTTCGTACTCGTGCTGGCCTTTGTCGCGGCGTCCTCTGCAGGAAAAAGTAACAGAGCCAGGCGCCTGCTTGGATCACCACTTGCCCGGCCCGCAGGCATTCGGAGCACCATTTTAAATACTTCCGCGCAATAAACTATATCCACTCCGCGATAAGCACGGTCCGGTGGTGTAGTGGCTAGCATAAGAGACTGTCACTCTCTTGACCCGGGTTCGAGGCGCCCCTTTGGGAAGATGCACCCCCCAAAGGGCGAGGAAATCCCGGCCGGGCCGCCTCTCCTTCTTCCCTTCCTTTTTATACCAGCCGCCCAAATATAAGCATCCATGGGCCCATAGCTCAGCCTGGTAGAGCATCCGTAGCGCGGCTGGCCAAGCTGCTCTGGTGAAGCTTTTAATGCCATTAAAAGCGTGTTGAGCGCGCCCTGCGCGCGATGGCAGAACATACCGGAGTGTCGGGGGTTCGAACAGGCTTTTTGGGAAGCGGCTTCCAAAAAGCAGGGGAAATCCCTCTGGGCCCACTTCATTCTTTTTGGGTTTTCCATTCTCCCATCATGGTAAAAGACCTCTAAGTTGACGTAACAATGCGGAAACCCCGGCCGAACCAGGAACCCCGCTTGCTGACGCAGGAAGCCGGATGCCTTTCCTTGAAATTCGGGTTTTTCCTTCCGAAAACCCGAGGCCAATCACGAAGAGTGGGTCCATGGCCAGTCCGCATCGCGGATTCTGGAGAAGGTGGAAGGTCTTGATGAGTCAAAGCAGCAGGTCCCGTGAGCGGTTTGGGGGCTTGCTGGCCCGATTTTTTTCCTTTCCAGACCGAACACCAATCGCTTGCTGGGCGACTGGCGGAATGTGAATGCATGTAGCATGAAACAATGTCCATGCATCTCATTTACACTATGTAGTAGCGAAGGCATTGATATTTAAATGCTTTTCCGCCACCCAGGGCAGGTTCCAGGATTATCCAGGAATCACGGGATGGAATTTTTTTCCAAGAAACCCCGGTTTTTTCAGCCTAACGCCGTAAAAAGCGAAATCTTTATAAGTCCCAGGGTTATATTTTTATCCACTGTCATGTGGGGTATAGAGGTAACTCTTTACTTGGGCCTGGAACAGCATTCCCTCGTCCCCTGTCGGCATCGGCTTGTGCCGAGATGGTGCCGGACAGTGAGGTTATGTATGGGCGTGGATATATTGGAGCATGAATTCGTGCCGTCTCACGAGGTCCTGCCAAAGAAGGACGCGAAGGAGCTTCTTGAAAGCCTCGGGACCACTATAAACAAGCTCCCCAAGATTCTATTAACAGACCCCGTAATAAAGAGGCTCGGCGCAAAGCAGGGCGACGTGTTGAGGATATCCAGGAACAGCCCCACCGCGGGCAAGAGCTTCTATTACAGGACAGTGGTCTGAATGTCTATTGTAGGGTGTGTGGGTATGAAAGAGATGGTGATGGCGTTCGAGAAGGAGAGGGGTTTTGTCAACTTCCAAATTGAGTCATTCAACCACTTCATCCGTGAAGGCATACAAAAGATAATAAACGAGATAAAGGAGGTCAAGCTCTCCCCTGAGATAGGGGACGTTAAGCTGGTCTTCAGCAAGATGAGCATCGGCAAACCCGTGATAAAGGAGGCTGACGGCTCAACGAGGCAGATATTTCCGAACGAGGCAAGGGTCAGGAATCTCAACTACTCCGCTCCTCTCTTCATCGACATCATCCCGGTGATGAACGGGATACAGGAGAAGCCCGAGAAGGTCCACGTAGGCTCCATACCCATAATGGTGGGCTCGGAGCTCTGCTCCACCCACGGCCTCTCTGAGAAGGAGCTGGTCAAGGGCGGGGAGGATCCGAGCGACCCGGGAGGCTACTTCATTGTCAACGGCACCGAGAGGGTGCTCGTCCTGATAGAGGAAATAGCGAACAACAAGCCCATATTCGAGCGGGACGGGGAGAACATAACAGTCCGCATAAACTCCGAGCGCTCCGGTTTCAAGCAGCGCCACCTCGTGGAAAGGAAGCCGGACGGCGAGATGACAATCTCCTTCGCCAACATAAGGCGCCTCCCCATAACCACATTACTGAAGGCGCTTGGAATGGAGACTGACAGGGACATCTCGGTCAACATCTCGGACGACCAGTCCATACTGAATGAGTTCTACATCAACCTCTACCAGGAGGAGGCAGCCAGCCAGAAGGAGGCGATAGAGATAATGGGGAAGAAGATGAGAGTGGACGAGGACTACCGCGAGGAGAGGGTGGCCCAGATACTCGACCGCTACCTCCTCCCCCACGTAGGACAGGAAACCGGGGTCAGGAAGGAGAAGGCAACCGTCCTCACGAGGATAATCAAGAAGACCATACTCCTTTCCATGGACAGGATGCCCGAGGACGACATCGACCACTACATGAACAAGAGGCTCCTCACCTCAGGCGAGCTCCTTGCCCAGCTCTTCCGTTCCATCCTGCTCGGAAGGTGGGGCCTCCTGGCAAAGATGACTTACAATTATCAGAAGCTGATAAAGAGGGGCAAGACCCCCACTGTCCAGGGGATAATAGAGGCGGACGCTGTCACGAAGCAAATACTCTCCTCCCTTGCCACAGGCAACTGGATAGGAGGGAGGACGGGCGTCTCCCAGCGTTTGGACAGGAGCTCCTTCACCAAGACGATTTCCCACCTCAGGTCAGTGGTTTCGCCCCTGACCTCGACCCAGGAGCACTTCAGGGCAAGGCAGATACATCCCACAGAATACGGGAGGCTCTGCCCCGCCGAAACCCCCGAGGGTTCCTCGATAGGGCTGAGGAAGCACCTTGCGCTCCTGGCGGAGATAACACCCGGGATATCCCCGGAAGAGGAGGAGAAGGTCCTCAAGGCGGTGAGCTAAATGGAGAAGACAGATATATACTTCAACGGCAGGCACATAGGGGAGACCCCGAGGCCCGAGGATTACGCGGACGGGATAAGGAAGAAGAGGCGCCTGGGTATGCTCAGCAGCCAGCTCAACATCGTCCACTACCCCAAGACAAGGGAAATAAGGATATCCACCGAGGCGGGCAGGGTGAGGAGGCCCATGATTATAGTAGAGAACGGCAGGCCCAGGCTGACCGAAGCAGCCGAGAAGAAACTCGCGGCAGGCCAGATAGACTGGAAGTACCTCCTCGATCACGGTATGATAGAGTACCTGGACGCCATGGAGGAGGAGAATGCCCTCGTGGCTTTCGGCAAGGAGGATGTGAG
>CAZMBQ010000084.1:0-3569 GCA_964564705.1 uncultured archaeon | reverse complement strand
TACTGTCCCTCTTCTCCCCGCCCAGGAACCACAGGATTATGGCGAGGATGATGATGAAGAATATTATCGTCCAGAAGTCCGTCCCCACCCACACGTTCGGGAGCAGGAACGTCGTGCCGGCCCCGAAGAACAGCACCACCACTATCGCTACCACGAGCAGCAGCAGCACGGTGTGGGCAGCTGTCTTGTTGTCATCCTTCTTTATGAGGTCCCCTAACTGGAATCCGGTCAGGCCGAGCAGTATCACGACGAACAGTATCCCTGTCCCCACCATCAGCGCCGTTCCGGAGAGGTCCTGGAAGAAGAACACTATCGACGGGTTCGCCGATGCGAAGAGCATCACGAAGAACGCGAGTATCAATGATATCAGCCCCGAGGCAGAGTTCGGTATCTGTTCCGGAAGCGCGTACCTAAGCAGCCCGTAGAATATCGCGAGCGCGAGCAGGAAAGGGAAGAGGAACTGGAAGAAACCGAGCGAGACCATGTTGTTTATCATCTGCTGGAACCCGCCAAGACCTATGGCAGTCTGGAAAATCACGGGAAGCATGTGCTATCTGCTATCTTATTGTAAAATCAACTTTATAAGCTTTCGGCAGAGCTCGTCCACTGACTCATTTCCTGAGCCCGCGCGACCTCTTTCCCGCGGAAGTCAACCCACGGAAAGCGCGGCCCTTCTGCTTGTTGTCAAGCCACCTCATCCCCGGGTCCTTTGCCACGGAAGGGTGGCTCCTGTCCACCAGGATAACCTCAAACCACTTGTGTGTCCCGTCCTCCCCGACCATGTAGCTGTTCAGGACCTCCATGTTCGGAAACTTCCTCGCGGCCTTCTCCTCTGCCATCTGTCTCTTGCTCTTCCCGGGCGTGTAGAAACGCCCGAAGCGTTTGGGCCTCCTCCCGCCGCTCGGTTTGGGCCGCATCCTCTTTCCCTTGGGGACCCTTGCCCTCGCTATCACGAAGCCCTGCTTTGCCTTGTATCCAAGCGCCCTCGCCCTTCCAGTGTTCGTGGGCCTTTCCGCCCTCACCACAGTCCCCTGCTTCCTGAACGCGATGAGCATCCTTTTGTGCGATTCCGATTTCCAGGTCATACTAACCATACTGTTCAAAACTTATTTAAATTTATCTTTATATAAGATTGTTAAAGGAGTGATTCAATGCACCCCACAGGAAAGATAATAATCGGCCTCATCCTGATATTGATAGGTCTCGGGCTTTTTGTGGACTCGGTCATACCCATATCAGGCGGAGTAGGGACCTTCGGGATTGACTGGCTCGCGAACTTCCTCACAGTGCTCACGGGCGTGATACCGATTTTCCTCATACTAGTGGGCCTCTTCGTGGTCTGGCTGGAGTCTGACGAGCTCAAGTCAAGGAAGGAGCTCAACCAGGAGCCCCCCAAAAAGGAAGAGGAACCCGCAAAGCCCAAAACAAAGAAGTGATTCCGGCACCTTTTGAAAAAAATCACCTTTCTTTTTAACCCGCTTAATCGGCGGAAGAATTCGGCCGCTAATTGGAGCCCTTCCAGACCTGGTTGAAAAGCGGCGAGGCGAGGCTCTTGATCGCGTGCCCGGAGTTCGCCCAGAGCGCGATGTCCTGGCTCTCGTGCACGCTTTCCTCTGTCAGCGACATGAGCAGGTTCTCCCCATCCACCATGGCAAGCCTTCCCAGGGGCTTCCTCATGTCCTTGAAATCCGCGATGGAGGCCAGCTGCTTCGCGGCCTTGCTCCCACTGGACGGGGCCGCTATCCTTATCTTAACACCCTTCCTCGAGAGTTTCCTCAGCGTCTTGAAATGGTTGGAGTGGATGTCCTCTAGACCTTTTTCGGTCGTGAGGATGTTTATGTTCTTCTTCGCGTCCTTGAAAAGCGAGCCGAGCTGCCTGTGTATGATCCTGCTCCCCTTAAGGGTGCCCGTCATCTCAGTGGGGTCAATGAGGTTCATGCCTTCTTTGTATATGCTCTCCAGTTCGGTCAGGACAGGAGAGACTTTCAGGCGGTCTATCCTCTCGATCATGGTGTTCGCCTTAATAAGTAACGCGTCCTTAGTCCTCTCCAGCGCCTCTGAAGGCTTCAGTGCAAAATACTTTATGGGCTTGGAAGGCTGGAGCACCACGAATCCCCTCTCCGCGAGGCTTTCCAGGACGTCATAGCTCCTGCTCCTCGGGACCGTGGCTATCTCAGAGACCTGAGCAGCAGTCGCAACCCCCTTTGCGAGCAGCGCCACGTATATTTTCCTTTCGTACAGGTTCAGCCCTATTGACTTGAGGCTGTCCAGCGCCTCTGTGGTTGCTACCATATTTATCACTCATTCACAGTTAATAGATGTTATTGCTTCTTTATAAACATTTTCTTAATAAAAAGCTTTAAAAGTGTTTCACTACTTTACGGTCGCACATTCAAGTCCTCCCTTTCTGCATACCGTACAGCCTCTCCACCCTCTCCAGGGTGTCTGCCTGCTGCACGGACTTGTCACCCCTTATCCTGACCACCCTCGGGAACCTGAGCGCATAGCCGGAGGCATAGTTCGGGCTCTTCTGTATCTCTTCGTAAGCCACCTCCACCACTACCCTCGGTTTCACCTCTACCATGTTGCCCTTCTCTCCCTCGACGTGCGGCTTCAGCAATCTCGTCAGCTCCTTGAACGTCACCCCGCCTGAATCCTCCTTCTCCTTTATGCCTGTCCCTATCATCCCGCATTCCAGCACTTTCCCTGTCTCGGGGTCCCTGCACCCGAGCACGAAGCTTCCCATCCATCCCACCCTCTTCCCGGTCCCCCAGGTGGCCCCGGTTATCACCAGATCAAGATTCTCCATCACAGGCTTCACCTTCAGCCAGAAGCCCACCCTCCTGCCTGGCTGGTAGAGCGCATCCAGGTTCTTCACGATGACCCCCTCCTGCATGCTCTCAAGCGCCTCCCTGTAGAAGCTCTCTGCCTTCCCAGGATCCCTGGTCTCGATGTGCTTCGCAAGCTGCCACTTCCCCCCGGACGCCTTAACCTTCTCCTTCAAGAGCTCCCATCTTTCCTTCAGCGGCCTCCTGAACAGGCTCTTCCCCCCCATGTAAACCATGTCGAAAAGGTTTACCTGAACTGGTATATCCTTCGCAATCTTCTCTATCTCGTACTTCCTCTTTATCCTCTGGGACAGGAACTGGAAAGGCATCGGTTCCCCCTTCGAGAAACCGAGCATCTCACCCTCCACTATCGCCTCCTCTGCGCCCAAGCCTTCTCTCGCCCACTCCGCCACCTCGGGGAACTGCCTGGTCACGTCCTCGAGCCTCCGGGTGAAGAGCCACACTTTCCGGCCCTTCTTGTGTATGCTCAGGCGTGCCCCGTCATACTTCCACTCACATGCCGGGTTCTCGTACGCACCGAGAGCCTCCTTGAGCGAAGGCGCCTTCTCCGCGAGCGAGACGTGGTAGGGCTTCCCCGGTTCCAGTCCCACCTCTTTCAGCCCTTCCAGCCCCTCCTCCTTCGCTATCCTCGCGACCTCCCCGTAATCTGGCCTCAGGAACCACGCCATCTCAACCGCCTCCACTATTCCCCTCTTCAGCTCAGCCGCTTCCTTCTCGCTC
>CAZMBQ010000083.1:1156-3603 GCA_964564705.1 uncultured archaeon | reverse complement strand
ATGTCATAGTCCGGCTTGTGGGTAAAGGATTTTGAGAGGGTGTCTGCATATCGGATGTTTGGCTCTATCCCATGGAGAATCATATTCATGGCTGCGATGCGGAGCATGGTCTGGTCAAAGTCAAAGCCGAAAAAAGTCTTCTGTCTGAGGAACTGCCACTTGTCCTTCTCTGCAATCTTGTCCCCATAAAGGTTGCGGGGGGTTCCATCAGGGTCATACTGGATGCTTTCTGGGCTGGTTTTCTCCTTCAGGATGTGCTGGTAGGAATTGACAAGAAAGCCTGCGGTCCCGGCTGCTGGGTTGCAAATCCGCTGGCCGAGCTGGGGGTTAACCAGACCTACTATCATGCGGATAATGTGGCGGAGAGTGCGGAACTGGTCGTTCTCCCCTGAGGTATTGAGCTTGCTGAGAAGGTATTCGTAAAGGTCGCCCTGGATGTCCTGGTTGCGGGAGGTAATGTTCAGGTCATCTATGATGCTGACTGCCTCCTGGAGGAGGGAAGGTTTGGAGATGAGGAAGACCGAATCCTTCATGAGTTCGGCGAAGGAGGTTTCTGTCCCGTTGCGGAGGGATTTGATAAAGGGAAAGACTGTGTCTCGGACATGGGAGAGCATTTCCTCGGCGGGAAGATGTTTCCATTCGGACCATCGGCAGTTCTCATGACCCTTGAAGAGGGATTTGTATTTCTCATCCCTGGCTTCGGCTGCGTCTTGGTGGATTTTGTCCAGGTCTTCCAGCCGTTCCATGAAAATGAGGTAGGAAATCTGCTCTATCGAGACCAGGGGATTCGCAAGCCCACCTGACCAGAATTTGTCCCGCAACTGGTCTATCCTGGAGCGCAAATCAGGGGCCAGCATGGAACACCTCCTTTTCTAGGGTCTCGCAGATAGTGACAATCTCCTTCAGGTCATTGTTTGGGATAGGGGGAGGGGAGCCGAAATTGGTGAAGGGTGGCTCGAAGAAATCCTGGTAGTCAATATGCTGCTTCTGGACGAATTGAGTCTGGACAGCTCGCAAAAAATTCACCTGGTCGGTGCTCAGGTAGTTCTTTCCCATAATGAAGACGCTGAAGGCCTCCTCCACCTTCTTGGCAGGGTCAGGGAATTTGTAGAGGCCAAGAATTTTTTTGATAAACTGGACGAGAGTTCCCTGGTGCTGCTCGTAAATCTTCTGGAGGTTGTCCTCGGTAATGAAGAGTTCGGGGCTGTTCAGGGTTTCCTCCAGTTTCTTCAAATCCTCCTCAGTAAGGACTTGATTCCGCTTGATTTTCTGGATGGTTGGGTGTCTGGAGGCGAGGTCCTTGATGTGCTGTTCGACCTTCTTCCTGTATGCCTCTGCATACTCCTTCTTGGGGAGGGGACCGTATTCAATAATCTTCCTCTGGCGAATCATGTCGTCCACGTTAGGGACAAGGACTGGCCTGGGCTCGGAACGCTTGTATTTCATCAGGGGAGCCAGCTCTTCAAGGAGGGAAAGGGAGGATTCATAGGTGAGGGATTTCCAGAACTTCTTGGAATAGGTGACTTCCTTGATGAAGTTTTCCTTTTTTCGCACTTTGTTAATGGTGAGGGGGAGGAGATTGATTGCCTCGATAATGTCCTCCCTCAGGCTCTCGATTTTCTTCTCGTTTCCCTCAATTAGGGCAAGAGCAAGCTGCTCAACTTTGAGGGTGAATGAGGCTTCGGCGAGGTTTACGTCCTGTTTGTATTTCATGAGGGGGGTGATTTTCTTCTTGAGGAAGTCAATAGGCTCAAGGTCAGATCGCTTCCAGAGCTTCTCAGATGTTACCAGCTCCACGTCCCGGATGTTCTCCTTGATGGAAACAGACTTCTTGGAGAGGGAATCCACTTCCTCAATAAGGCGGTTCTTCACTTGGCTGGCGTTTTTCTGGTCATCCCTGTCAAGGAAGTGGCGGTATTGCTGGATTCTGGTCAGCATGATTCTGGGAGTGAGGGCAACAGAGCTTGCTGGCTTTCTTCCCTCTGGGTGGATATTGAAGTAGTCGAAGTTTCGCCAGCAGTCAAAAATGAGGAAGCCCTCCTTCTTGCCGTTGGGAAGCCAGTCTTTGTATGTGCAGGTGGCATCGTTTCTGGTTCCCCGCCCAATCATCTGCCAGAACTTGATTTTGGAGAAGACGGGTTTGGCGAAGACAAGATTACAGACTTCCGGGATGTCCACTCCTGTATCGAGCATGTCCACGGAGATGGCTATTCGGGGGAAACTCTCGGTTTTGAAGGTTTTGAGTTCTTCCTGGATCCTTGGGTTTTCGGAAACAATCACCCGCGCCAGCTTCCCCATATTCAGGGTAGAATCTTTCAAAGGATTCCCAGAGCCTCTTGGCGTGCATCTTGGAGAAAGCGAAAATGATGGTCTTGGCAGGGAGCGTTCCCGTGGCGTCATAGAGGCAATTGTCCATAAACTCCTTGGCGATTGCCCTGTTGGTTCCG
>CAZMBQ010000083.1:0-1146 GCA_964564705.1 uncultured archaeon | reverse complement strand
GACCTTCTTCTCTATATCGGTCCCTTCAAATTCCACTTCCCAGGGTTCTGTCCCCTTTTCCTGGAGCCGTATCATCTCGGCTTCAGGGACATCTTTCGCCTTGATGCCCTTCATTTGGAACCTGGTCTGGGTGGAGTAGATGCTGAAGTCAGCAAGCCAGCCGTCCTTTACTACATCCTCAAACTCATACAAGGCAGTAGGGGCATTTCATTCGCACTCGAAGAACTGGAATGTATCCCGGTCTATGAACTCGGAGGGGGTGGCGGTGAGGTCCACCTATATGGCATCAAAGTAGGTGAAGACGTCCTTCCACTTATTGTAAATGGAGCGGTGGGCTTCGTCAGAGATAATGAGGTCAAAATCCCCAGGGGAGAACTCAGTGTAGCACTCCATGAAGGTCTGGATGGTGGAGGCAAAAAGCCTCTTGGATTTGTCCACAATGCCGGAGTAGACCTTAATTTTGGCTTCATTGGGAAAGGACCGCTTGAACCCCTCTTCATAGGCTTGGTCTCGCAAAGCCCGCCTGTCTGCAAGGAAGAGGACTTTCTGGACACGCTTGGCCCGAAGGAGTACATCAATCAGGGCCATCGAGACCCTGGTCTTCCCTGTTCCAGTGGTCTGGACAATCAGGAACTTCCTTTTCTTCTTCTTGATGCCTTCCAGAATCCTGAGGACAGCCTCTTTCTGGTAGGGGCGGTCAACAATCTCCTTAATTATGGGAATGGTGGAGAGGGGAACGGCTCTCTCATTCTGGAAGCGGAGGCGCTCAAGGGCATCCCTGCTGTGGAAACCCCGGACTTGGCGGAGACCCTCATTTGGGGGGGGGTTCCAGAACCAGATTTCATATCCATTAGTGAGAAAAATGAAGACGTCCTTCCAGGTCTGCTTTTTGATGTCCTTTGCGTAGTTCTCCCCTTGTCTCTGGGCGACCAGGATGGGGTCTTTGGAGGTCCTTTTTGCCTCGATAATAGCGAGGGGCTTTCCTTGGGAGTCCAGGTGCTACACACATATTGACATTTACTTCGTAAAAGAAAATTATTTGTCACATTTCTTACAAACACCTTTCACTTCTAATTGAAAGCTCGTTATTATTCCCGGAATCTTGTCTTTTAGAAAGTCTATGTTATCTACATCAAAGTGTATTAT
>CAZMBQ010000082.1:0-3628 GCA_964564705.1 uncultured archaeon | reverse complement strand
CCTTCCCAGAAGGTATGCCCGGTTGCGCTCCTCGTACGCCTGCTTTGCCTTCTCCAGGGGGACAGAGTGCCCCCTTTCCAGGCCCCTGCAGAAATGGTCGGATATGCTGTACAGACTGCAGGTCCCTCCCCAGTCGAATATCACCGCTTTCATGCCTCTTCAACCTCAAGGGTCTCAAGGTCAACCAAGATTGCCCTGGAATTGCCCGGGTTGATTATTACTGTCTTACCGAGCAGGTCCGTGAAGGAGCCCGTTATGTCCCTGGATTCGTGTATGTGGCCGTGCAGGCCGAGCAGTGGCTGGGACTTTAGGAAGAATTCCCTGATGGCAGAGGAGCCCACATGCTCCCCTGTCCAGATGACGTCCAGCTTGGTGCCTTTCGGGGGGGCGTGGAAGACGCAGACCGTCTTGCCGGGGTTCCTGATACCGAGGGAGGCAAGGTCCTTCCTTATCCCAGCCTCTTTCTTGACCCAGTCCCTTATTATCAGCGGCCCGTCGTTCACGAAGGAGTAGCCCGCGAAATGGAACCCGCCCAGCCTGATGGTCCGGTTGTGGAGGAGGGTGAGGAACCCGCCCTTCTCGGCTGCCTGCAGGAGGGGCAGGTTGATGGTGTAATCATCATTGCCGGGTATGAGGAGGACGGGCTTCCCATTATTGGCATATTCCTTGAGCATCGGAATGAGGTAGTCCTTCAGGAAGAGCCTCTGCTCATGTATGCCGAATCCGGGGGAGATGTCGCCGCCGATGACCAGGGCGTCCACCTTCTTCCCGAGGGAGAGGAGCTTCTCGCATGCAATAACATCGCCATGCAGATCAGTGGCATAGGCTATTTTCATGAAGATATGGTTGTCCGGCTCATTTAAAAATGAATGGACCGGCCGGGACTTGAACCCGGAGCATGTGGCCTGGGATGCGGAGCATCTCTGGTCTCCACCATGCCAAGGTGGCGATCTTTAACAGGCGCTTCCTGGGAAGCGCGCCAACCGTTGATCTACCGGCCCTTGCTTATCATCTCTGTCACCAGTCTTTTAATTCCTTCGTTCCTAATCCTGCCCAGGCTCCTGCGGTCCCAGAAGCCCGCAAGGTCCTTCCTGCAGTTGCCTTCTGCATGGTAGGAACGGGCCTGAATAATCATCTCTGCGATGCCCAGGTCCCTGACGAAAACGGCCTCCATGCTCTCACTCTTCTCGTACTCCTCCCAAAGCGAAAAAACCTCCTTGGCGGTTTCCCTGTTGAGGCCGGACAGTATATCCTTAGCGCCTTACCCTCGAGCTTCAGCTTCTCCTCCCTGCGCATGGAGCCCCCTGACCAGCTTTCTTTCGTGATGATGTCGCCTACCCTGGCCTCGGCCAGGTCATGCACCAGGGCCATCCGGATGGCCTTGTCCCTGTCCACGTCACCAGGCACGACCATACACGCCAGGGCCGTCCCGAAGCAGTGATCTGCGACGCTTTCCGGCTTCTTGACGCCGCGCTCGATCCACCCCTGCCTGCGAACGGCTTTGAGCTTCCCGGCTTCCGCCAAAAACTTCACGAGGTCCATGGCAATGGGTCCGACCAGATTCGAACTGGTGATTCCTGCCTTGTAAGGGCAGTGTCATAACCGCTAGACCACGGACCCTGGCCATTAATTGGAAAAGTTTATTTAAAAGACCTGCCTTTTCAGGGAGATTCAGAGAACGCCTGCAAAGGTCCTGCAGAAGCGGGACTTGGCCTCTTTCAGGGTCTGCTTCCCCTCCGGTGTCAGCGAGTAGGTTATTGCCCTGCCTTCCCTGCTCTCCCTTATCATGCCCCGGGACTTCAGTCCCTTCAGGGCGGGATATATCGTTCCCGGGCTCGGTTTGGAGCCCTTCCTGCGGCCGATCTCCTCGGCAATCTCCTGCCCGTTCATGGGCTTTTTCGACAGCAGGAAGATTATGAGAAACCCGAGGAGACCGCGCATGTCACAGCAACAATCTCCCATAGCAACCACATTGATATTGGACGACCGATATATTTAAATACCTGTCCTGCCAATATATCGTATATGCGATACACACAGTCAAAAAACAGGGAGGTGATTGGAATGGGACATTGCGGATGCGGCTGCGGACCGAGGCACTTCATGACCAAGGAAGAGAAGATGGAGATGCTCAAAGAATACCAGGATTCCCTGGAGAAGGAAGCCCAGGGAGTGAAGGAGAGGATCAAGGAACTCGAGAAGGACAAGTAGGTCCCTCCTACCCTTTTTTTATTCTTACAGAGCAGGAATGCGCCGAGGGGGAATCGAACCCCCGTCGCAGGCTTGGGAAGCCCGTATCCTACCACTAGACTACCGGCGCTTTTGCAGAACACTGCGGCTTTACTTCTTATTGGAACCGGGCTTTTTCTTCTTTACTATCCTGACCTCGTACCTGTCCGGGACCAGGTCGGTCTTCTGGAGTTTCACCAGCAGGACAGTGGCGACGACCGCGATGACAGTGACTGTGAGGGCGGCGAGGTATGTGTAGAAGAGCCCCTCACCCCTGGGTACCAGGAGGTCAATGGTCTGCTGTATGGCGTCCCTCCAGGCAAGCGCAACCAGGAAGCCGAGCGCACCCAGCACCATGGTTATCACTATCCCCTTCACGTTCAGCTTCGCCGCCTCTTCCTCGAAGGTTGCCATGAGCGCTGGGGAAGGGATTCGAACCCTCAAGGGCATAGCCCACAGGATGTTTGCCATGAGATAGCAATCCTGCGCCTTACCGTTCGGCCACCCCAGCCCGCGGTGCACAAAGATTTATAAATATAACTTTTATATTAAGGTTAATAAGTGAGTTAAATATGGCAATTCAGGTTGCTTCTGTGTCGGAAACGTGGATGAAGGACGTCTTCACTGACAAAGGACTCTACTGTGGGAAGATAGAGGACGTCGAATGCGACCTCAAGAGGTTCAAGATGAGGGCACTGGTGGTGAAGGTGGCCAAGGGTTCCTACCTCTCGGAGATGCTCGGGAGGAAGAAGGGAATAATAATCCCGTACCCCATGGTCAAGGCGATAGGGGACATAGTCCTGATAAAGCACTTCGTCGCCCCGATCGGAGAAGACGCTACCGACGTTCCAGATGCGGAATAGAGGAAGAGAGAACCTTCCCTTTGTTCTTTTTTACTAAAATCATGTCCTCGATCCTGCAGCCGAGCCTTGCCGTGTAGATGCCCGGCTCTATGGTTATGACCATGCCCTCTCTGAGGACACCGGCGGGCTCGTGTACCTCCAGCCCGATCCCGTGCCCGATCCCGTGCCTGGCTCCGAAGCCGCGCTTCTCCAGAAACTTCCGGTAAAAGGCGCCTATCTCCTTCATTTCTGCGCCCTCGCGGACCATGCCAATGCACTCCTGCTGGACCTCCCGGACGAGCTCGAAAATTCTCGAACCTCCCGGAACGCGCATCCTGGTTATGTCAGAGCAGTAGCCCTGGGAACGCGCGCCGAGGTCCACTATCACCTGATCGCGGGGCCGGATCTTCCTGCTCCCAGGTAAGTGGTGGATATGGCGGCCCGAGTTGGGGCCGGATGCCACAATGGTCTCGAACGCCCTTTCAGCGCCCTGGAGGGCGAAGGCGGACTCGATCTCCCTCACGACTTCGGACTCGCTACTTCCCGAGAGGACGAGG
>CAZMBQ010000081.1:0-3692 GCA_964564705.1 uncultured archaeon | reverse complement strand
GCGCAGGGGACACCGCAGTCACGTTCGAGTCCCAGACAAAGGTGGACAAAATATTCAACCACAGCACCTCCATGAACCCGAGCCGACTCTACGTCAACGAGAGCGGCTGGTACAGACTCTCCTACACTTCAGTATGGGATCAGGACACCATGGTGAACTCGAGGAAGATATACAGAACATGGCTGGAAAAGAACGGCAACACGGAAATCGTGCCCAGCTCCAACAGGGACTACCTCCGCTCCTATTCCAATGGTGAACAGGAAGCCAACTCCATAAGCACCATTGCCCATATCGAATCCGGAGACTACCTGGAACTCTATGTCACGAGGGCGAACGGCTCTGACTCTGATCTCCAGACACTCGCGGACGAGAGCTGGCTCCTAATTGAAAGGATAAGGAACTCGACCAACTCCCTGGTGAGAGGATCGATAAGCGACGGCTCGGGTGAGGATTATCTGGAAACCCCCCTGTCCGCGGAAGGCTGGCAGTTCGCCGCATACTCCTTCAACGGCAGCTCCATGGAACACTCGATATTCCTGAACGGTGTCGAGGCCGCCTCCGAAAATATCACCAGAACCCCCCTCTTTTCTGGAGCAGCTGAACTCTCAGTCGGGAGAGGGAGGCTCAGTAATCATTTCAGCGGCACGGTTGACGAGGTTGCGGTCTTCAACAGGACTCTCACAACCGCGGAAGTCATAGACTTCTACAGGCGCGGCGGCCTGAGGCTGAACGTAACTGTGAGGAGCTGCGACGATGCCGAGTGTTCCGGTGAAAGCTGGAATCAGACCTTCGCGGGATCCGCCAATCTTTCGGTCGCCAACAACCGCTTCTTACAGTACCTATTCTCATTCGCGAGCGACAGTGCGACCGAATCCCCACTACTCTACAACGTCACCCTCGATTATTCCTTGAGCGAGATACCCAACACAGTGAACACCTATTCGTCTGAAAAGGCGAGAAGCTTCTTTGCCCCTGGTGAAACAGTCAAAATAAGCACTAACGGCAACCTGAATTCGAATCCCATAATAACCATAATCGACTCCGAAGGAACCACGCACGCCGAAAGCCTCAACATGACCCAAGAGACCGGCGGCTACTACTTCAACTACACCCTTAACGGCTCCGAAGGATGGTACGACATAACGATAAACGGCAAGACATGGGAAAAGACCTTATACCAGGGCGAGCTCTGGCAGGGCAACTACACTGACGAAGATGGCAACGCCTTCACGTTCAGGAAGCGGGTCAACGTCACGGAGCCTGGAATGAGGGACCGCTGGTTCGAGCCAGTGGACATCGCCGTTAATTTCAGCTACCTCCCCGAAAACACGTCCATAAGGGTGGTCCAGTACAATGGAACAAACATGCTCGAGATACCTTCCCAGGCATACCAGATAAATTCCACCACCGCCGGCACGACCTCTGCGAGGGTAGCCTTCCTCTCGACCCTGAACATGTCAGAAGTGAAGGAATACTACATAATGACATCCAAAGCCGTCCTCCCGAAGAGCTACCAGACCGACATGCTGTACAACAACGCTTCCGATCAGTACAGGGTCGAGAACTCTTACTTGATAGCCTTCTTCAACATGAGCCAGGGAGGCCTACTCCAGGACATTCACGACAAGCTCGGTACCAATTCCACTCTGGTCGGGGCAGAGCCCATCGACTACTATCCGGAGTTCAAGATAGGCCTCTCCCAGTCCTTCTCTGCACGCAGCGACACCACTGGATACCACACCACTGTCACTGGCAACATACTCTATGCCTTCAATGTATCCGGACACGCGAACGACGTGGACTCCAAGCCCTACAATATCGAGTGCAAGGTTTATTCCAAGAACTACTACATGATATGCAAGAAGTCCCAGTCCACCACCGCATCCGAGAGCTGGAACAATTTCTACATGAACGGCCTAATATTTGCCGACGGTCTCTACACCAACGTGTCTTACATGGACTCTGACGACCTGGTTACCACCCGCATCATATCCTCCGGGGACGGCGACAATTCCCAGGGACTGGACAGCGACATGAAATGGATTACCTTCTACAACTCCCTTACAGGGGACGGGGTTGCCGAGGTATTCCTAAACAGGAGCTTCCCCACGACCAACAGCCCGAGCCTGGAAGTGATAGACGATTCCGAATACGACTACTACAGGAGTCTTGTTATATCCGGCTCCGCTTCGGTGTCCCCGGGAAGCAAGTTCTATACCCGAACCGCAAGGGTGGTTTACAATGGAATTCAAGGTCACTCTTTCATTAACGACACGTACGGCAACCTTCTAAACCCTCCCATAACCCACCAGACACCGGAGGAAACACTGGACAACCTCAATCCCATCTTCTCCCAGACAGGGAACGTGTCATCGAACGATTCGGCCAGCGTGACCATCCACTCCCACTGGGAAGACGACTCCTTCCTAGATTACGCGGTCATAAACATAACCGGTCCCGGGGCCTCCGGACCTTCCGTATCCCTGTACTACAACTCCTCCTACTTTATAAGGAACTCCACCTCTTTCCTCAACGAGAGCTGGGTAAGTGTGACGCTGAACAGTTCACAGGTGAACGCGGGCACCCTTTCCGCGAACATGACTGTCTTTGACGTTTCCGGTAGGAGCAATTCCACTTCCCTGAACTTCATGCTCTATGACGCAACTCCTCCTTCCCTCTCAAGCCCGTCCAGCGATCCAACCAGCCAGGAACTTCTGGATCCCAACTCCACGATCACGGTGGAGCTGAACACAACGGAATACACGAACATCAGCGAAGTGATTCTTTATGTGCGCAGCAGTGTCTCCGGAGGCAACTGGTCTTCCTGGTCTTCCCATACCATGAATAACGTTTCCCATGACGGGTATGTCCAGACATACCAGGGGAGCTTCACGCCCGCACTCGAGGCCAACTATACATACTATGTATTCGCCAACGATACGCTCGGAAATGGCGCCAATTCCTCCAACCAGAACCTCATCGTGAAATGGGACTACACTTGGGGCATGCATTCCACCCTCTCTGACACTTCAGCGGAGTTCGGCGTCAATGCCTATGCGGGAAATCTGACCATAAACAACACCGGAGACTTCGATCTAGACTTCTCCCTCAGTGCAGGGGCACTCAACGACAGAATACTCTTCAATCATTCATCCGGGCAGTCCTCGTTCAGCGTGGCAAATAAGACCTTCTTCACACTTCCCGTGAATGCCACTGGCAGGCCCGCAGGCCAGCCCGAGGGCTCGGACAACTTCACCATAACCGTCTCCAATTTCTCCGCATACCCATCAGTCAACACCACATCATTCATCTTCACGACCTCGGTAGGGGGCCCATACTTCTTCATGGAGATAACGGCCTACAACGCCTCGGTCACCCGCGGAGAAAGCACCAACGTGACACTCACTGCAAGGACCACCAACCGCGGGAACGAGACAGCCATATTCACGAACATATCCTTCATCCTCCCCGAGGGATGGTCTGCCATGGAAGGTAGCTCCTTGGTGAGCTCCAGCGACAACTTGGGAGTGAGCCAGACAAAGACTTTCACCACCTACGTGCAGGTTAGCTCCACTACCCTACTGGGCACCCAGACAATTACGGCCCTCACCCAGTGCTCCCAGGGAAAGAACGGCACCGACTCCGTCACCGTCACAGTAAACGACCCCGACTCCAACGAAACGATAATAATC
>CAZMBQ010000080.1:0-3740 GCA_964564705.1 uncultured archaeon | reverse complement strand
TAGATTCGCAGATGCCGTTGCCGCAGACCACTATCTCCCCGCAGTCTTGGGGACAGGTGAATTGGGTTTCGCCTCCGACACAATAACCGTCCCCGCAGATTGTGGGGCAGTCCTGGGGGCAGGTGAGCGGGTATTCACCACCAGAACAATGGCCGTCGCCGCAGATTGTGGGGCAGTCCTGGGGGCAGGTGATGGGGGTCTCACTGGATTCGCAAATGTCGTTCCCGCAAAAACCCGGGCAGTCCTGGGGGCAGTTCCGGGAATTTTCCTGGGACTCGCAAAGACCGTCCCCGCAGGTGGTGAGGCAGTCTCCTGGGCAGGTGAGTGGGGTCTCGCTTCCGAGGCAGAATCCGTCCCCGCAGGTGGTGGGGCAGTCCTGGGGGCAGGTGATGGGGGTCTCGATAGATTCGCAGATGCCGTTGCCGCAGACCACTATCTCCCCGCAGTCTTGGGGACAAGTCGCCTTGTCCTCCCCCCTCTCGCAGACTCCGTTCCCGCAAACGTTCTGGCAGTCCTGGATGCATGAGGCTGGCGTCTCGCCTCCCACACAGTAGCCGTCACCGCAGGTGGTGGGGCAGTCTTCCGGGCAGGTGAGGGGATCCTCTCCCACATCGCATACGCCGTTACCGCAGGTGAGTCCGCAATCCTGGGGGCAGCTCCTGGCCTCTCCCGGGCCGCAGACGCCATCCCCGCACTCGGGGGTGACGCAACCGCTCGCGAGCACTGCCAGGAACAGGGCAGCGAGGGCCGCAAAAGCCCTCCTCCGGGGAGTCATCTTTAATTTTAAGTATCCAAACATATTAATCCAGGTACGCTCCTTGAAGCGGCCAATGCCTCCGTAGCTCAGCTGGTTCCTGTTGCAGGAAGTAAAGAGCGACGGTTTCGTAAACCGTAGGTCGGGAGTTCGAATCTCTCCGGGGGCTTTTTATACCTGCAGCCCCCTCTTTTCTCATGGGGCCATGGTGTAGCTTGGCCTAGCATCGGAGCTTTGGGACAGTCTGGCTTCAGGGAAGCCTTTCTGCGGACCAGCTTCAGACGGGAGTTCAAAGGGCCCGCAGGCTTCTGCGGACCTGGGGTTCTCCCTGGCCCCATATCCTTTTAAACAATTGCCTTCAAGTATATTCATGGTCAGCCCGAAGGAATGCCTGTTCTGCAGGATAGTGTCAGGGGAGATACCCGCCAAGAAGGTGTACGAGGATTCTGCTGTGGTGGCATTCCTGGATATAAACCCCAGGAACCCGGGCCACACCCTGGTGGTGCCGAAGAAACACTACGAGACGATATTCGACATACCCGAGTTTGAGGGAGGGAAGCTCTTCGCCGCGCTCAAGAAGACCGCCACAATGGTGAAGAACGGGACAAAGGCGCATGGAATCGCAGTTTGCCAGAACAATGGTTCCGCTGCAGGCCAGGTGGTCGCGCACCTCCACTTCCACGTGATACCGAGGTTCCTGAACGAGGGCCCGTCCGCCCTGGAGGCACTGCTCCCGGTCAAGAAGATGGATGAGAAGGGTCTAGAAAAGGTGGCGCAGGTGATAAAGGGCAGCAGCTCCGTTCCCCAGGAAGCCGAGGAGTTCGAGGAAGAGGAACGGGAGTCCGAGGAGGAGCGGAAGAAGTCCCCGGCTGCAAAGCCCAAGGCAAAGGCGAAAAAACCCGAGTCCGAAGAGGACGAGGACGACACGGACGAGTTCGAGCAGATTAGCTTCAATCTCTGAGCCCGCTGTTTTTATAGTTGAGGAACAGAATCTTAATCACTGCGCCGGTAGTCTAGGGAGCTTTTTGGGAAAAAGCTCGGCCAAAAAGCCCGGACAATGGTAGGATCCAGACACTTGGAAAATATGATTCCAGGGATGATTGGGATAGGCCTTCCAAGCCTGTGACCCGGGTTCGAATCCCGGCCGGCGCATTTAACCTGGGACTTCGGTCCCCGGGGGTTTCTGTCCTCGGTCAAGGCATTTCCGCACAGTACGCTTGTTCCAAAGGTGAGTTCGGGCCGATGGAAGCGAAGTGTCCTCCCACAATTCAAATTCCTTGGGCGGGATTGTGACACGAAGTTCCCGTGGCCTGCTCAAGGCTCGGAAAGCATGTTCGCAGAACGAAAATCTCAATATGTCCGCCGGAGTAAACGGAAGCGGGCGTATGAGATTTTCAGCTTTCCGAGACAGAATAAGATTATCCAAACATTTCCGGATGTTCTGTATGAATGGGAATAATTTCTTTTGGATTTATTTCTTTAATCATACTCTTGATTTCATCACCAGAAGCGTGACCGGAAGCGTGAGCAAAATATTCTTTAATTTTGAAGTGTTTTAACCAATTTTTTCTCCTCTCTTCGTCCAGTTCCATTTCTTCACAGAAAGGTTCACAAGTTGATTTTATCCAAATAGCGTTTTCTGGTCTTATATCAGTAAGCTGATTCATTTCCCATAAATTCATTGATAGGACATATTTCTGGGGATTTTTCTGTATGTCCTGATAAGTCACGGTATTCTCCATTCCAACAAATTCTCTTTCCCATGCCTGATAATCTTTCTCCACTAAATCACAATCAACATCTTTACATATCAAACCCCAACTCTTTCTAGGAATAAGAATCTTGACATCATCCAAGGAGAAAGGCGAAAATTTTCCCATTTCCCGAATAAGATAAGCAAGCTTGAGATTGACGACAAACTCCCTTTTGTTTTCTCTGGTGGACTCAAAGATGGATTTTACCCTATCCAAATCTCTGATTGGATGTTCCACAAAAACCAAGCCCTCTGAATCAGAAATTAATTTTGTTATTTCTTTTTTCACTCCTTCTTCACTGTCTTTTTTTGTGGTATCTATCCTTGTACCTTCTGATAATAACCATTTTGGCTTGGTGGCTTTGGCTTTTTCTATAAATTTCCTGCTTAATTCGGCATGAGAACCATGAAAACGAATATCCCCAGTATATATTAAATTCCCCTCATCGGAATATATTATATAGCCACATGCTCCTGGAAGGGAATGGTCCACAGGGACCATTTCTATTTCCAAAGACCCTATTTTTACCTTTTCATTCGGTTTCATTGTTTTGAAATCCCTTTCATGAACAAAATCAGTATTCTTCCTTGTTACCCTACTTAGCGTTCCTTTTTTGTTATTGTAGAAAGTGAAAGCTTCACATGCTGTAATTAAATCCGAAAACGGGTTGCTTCCCGTCTCTTCCAGTGTTTTCAGAATAATTTTGGTTGGTTCTGTGCAGAATATCGGAATGTCGAACCTTAAGAAGTGTATATATTGTGCATGATCTGCGTGTGCATGTGACAGGAAAACAGCATCAACTCCCCGATTTTCTTCCGGCTTGTCCACATGCTTAAGATAATCCTCTCTGTACACACCCGTCATTTCTGGAAGAAGATTGAACTCAAAAAAATCTGTCAATGAAGCGCATTTCCTTGGCTGAAGGAATTCAGAGAAATACTTGCCAGCCTGCTTAAAAGACATACCAAAGTCCAGGAAAATTCTCGTTCCTTTATGTTCCACCAATATCTTGTTCCCACCAATCTCTTTGACTCCGCCCAAAAGTGTTATCTTCATAATATTAACCCCCAATATTGAGTTAAATATGTTTCAATTCCTCTTCCAGGCAGATATGTAGGAAATATTTTCATAAAATCCTCTTTTGCTTCTCGATAGCCATCATTTCTTATAATCCCTTTTCGCTTTGCCAAAAATAATAATGATAGTGCAGGAGATCTCGATTGACCAACATT
>CAZMBQ010000079.1:0-3845 GCA_964564705.1 uncultured archaeon | reverse complement strand
CAGCACCGTGGGCAGGGTTTCTGAAGCGAACTGCCTGAAGATGCACGCGACCATGATGACCACTGATCCGCCTCTCGTTTACTGGAATCCCGTAACGCTGAGGCTCATCCACTCCGTCCAGGAATGGAGGGCAGGCGGTCTTGAATGTTTTTTCACCATTGATGCGGGACCGCAGGTCAAGATACTCTGCCCGGAAAAGGATCTCCGGGAGCTCAAGAAAAAGCTGGAGGAACTTGGGGGAGTGGAGAGTGTCAGGATCTCGCCGCCGGGGGAAGGTTCACAGGTAACGGGGAATCACCTCTTTTAGGGTTGTGTGCGTATGTTAACCGTTTCAGCTCCGGGAAAGGTGCACCTCATAGGGGAGCACGCAGTTGTTTATGGAGAGCCCGCTATCCTTGCCTCGGTGGGGCTCCGGACAACCGTCCGTTTCAGCCCTTCAGAGGACGGGACGATCCGGTACAGGGACTTATTCGGCTCTGACTTTTCTTGCAGCGTCGAGGATGTGATCGGGACTGCCCGCGAAGCAAGGGACCTCTGGGAAAGCTGCTTCCGTGGCGGGGATTTTTCCCGACTTTTCTCGCGGATGAAGGAAGGGAAGTACGGGAATTTCAAGAAGGCCGTCATTGGAACAGTGATGATCGAGTCCGGGATGGATGGCGGCCTTTCAGCGGAGATGTCTTCTGACATCCCGCCAGGCGCGGGGCTGGGATCCTCTGCCTCGATGGCGTGCTGCTTCGCAGCGGGCGTACCTGCCGTTCTGGGGAAGCGCCTCCAACGGGGGGAGGTGAACAGGATTGCTCTTGAGATGGAGAAGCTCGTTCACGGCTCCCCCTCGGGCGGGGACAATGCCGCCTGCTGTTACGGGGGATTGATCTGGTTCGAGAAGGGAAAGCCATTCCCGCTGGAGAAGGAGGCACCCTTCCCGCTGGAGAACTTCGTTTTCGTCTATTCGAGGAAGCCTGAGAAGACGACTGGGGAACTCGTCCAGGGCGTGCGCATGCTCCCTCCGGAAGTCAGGAACCCTTCTGTAGGGAGGATCGGCTCGGCCACGAGGGAGATGAGGTCCGCTCTCGGCTCGGGGAACTTTTCCCGCATCAGGGACCTCATGAATTCCGCGCAGCAGGAGCTGAAAAGGCTCGGCGTTTCAGTGCATGAAATAGACAGGATACACGAGAAGGTCCGCTCGATTGGTGGGGCCGCAAAGGGCTGCGGCTCTCTGGGAGGCGGCATCGTCCTTTGTTATCATGAAGACAAGGAAAGGCTTCTATCGCTTCTCAGGGAAATGGGACTGGAGCCTTTCGAGGCCGCCCTCGGGGTGGAGGGCGTGAGAGTCACCCCTTGAGGGGTTTTGACCTGTATTGGTCCAGTGAAACTACTGGGAACGCTTCCGGAGGGGCCATCTCGTAGCCTATGTCCACCCTGGAATCCATGCCGTCTCTATAGGCGCCGTTCCTGGGTTCTGGCTCTTCCTCTTGAGTCCTCAGAAACCTCGGGACAAAATGCATGCGCGCTTTTTCAGAATCTGTTTCCATTAGTGAATCACTGGATTTATTATTGGAACCCCGTCTTAATAATTGTTTCTGCCGGGAGCTCAGTCGATGAAGTCCACGCCAAGTACCCTCTCGATCTCCTTCTGCTTCTCCGCGGAGATGGTCTTCTGTGGACCGTATATCTGGGAGCTCTTCACCCCAGTGAGCACGAGCATCGACCTTATGGTGTCCCCGAGCTCCTTGATTATCTGGGCGCCCCAGATTATCTTGGCGTCGGGGTTTATCTTGCTCGAGACCCCCTCCACTATCTCCTGGCATTCCTTTATCGTGATGTCAGAGCCGCCTGAAACGTTTATCAGGGCCCCTATCGCGCCGTCTATGTCCACGTCGAGAAGCGGGTTGTTCAGAGCCTTTTCCACGGACTCCATTGCCCTGTTCTCGGTGTCGCTTTCGCCCATGCCTATCATCGCAAGCCCGCCCGACCCCATCACGGCCCTTATGTCCGCGAAGTCGAGGTTCACGAGCCCGGGCTTGGTTATCAGTTCCGCTATGCCCTTGACGGCATTCACAAGTATCTCGTCCGCGACCTTGAACGCGGTGGTGACCGAGACATCCGGAACGATGTCGAGGAGCTTGTCGTTGGGTATGACTATTAGGGTATCCACCACGCTCTCGAGGTTTTCCAGTCCTTCCTGAGCGTTCCTCTCCCTCTGCTTGCCTTCCATCGAGAACGGGAGCGTCACTATCGCGACCGTCAGGGCACCGAGCTTCTTGGCTATGTCCGCTATCACCGGAGCAGAGCCTGTTCCGGTCCCGCCTCCCAGTCCGCAGTTTATGAAGACCATGTCAGCGCCCTCTATAGACTGCTTGATGTCTTCCTTGGATTCCTTTGCAGCCTCCATCCCTATCTTGGGGTCCGCGCCGGCCCCGAGACCGCCGGTTATGTCCTTGCCTATCAGGACCTTTCGGTCAGCATCAGTGTAGAGCAAATCCTGGGCGTCGGTGTTTATTGCAAGTGTTTCAGCGCCCACTATCCCCACTTGCATGAGCCTCGAGATGGTGTTGCCTCCTGCCCCGCCGGCGCCTATCACCTTTATCTCTGCCTTGCGGGACTCGAGAATCTTCCTGAGCTCGTTGTTTATTTCTGTGTGCCTCTCCCCGACAGGCCTGGCAGCCGCCTGGACTTGGGGGATCCCTCCTGTGCTCCCGAGAAACTGTTCATCCATATTTTTTCACTCGAATCGTTCACGCGATTTAATTAGTTAAGTAATAAAAGTAAGTTTTAAATACCTTTTGCGTCCGGAGAAAAATTCCGGATTTTATTTTTTCACTGAGGCCGGGAACTCTACCCTTTCCGCTTCCTTTACCCACTTCTTGGTGACTTCCTTTATGAAATCCTTCACCTGGTGCGGAACCTCCTCGACGCTCTCCACCTTCAGGACGCTTCCCTCAAGCTTCGGCGTCTGCTTCAGCCCGTAGTGCATGAACAGCTCGTTCAGCTTCTCCTGCGGATCTTCAATCAGCTTCTTTATTTTCACATCGTACTCGAGGTCCTTGCCTGCGAGTGGGTGGTTGAAGTCAACCCTCACTCTGCCCCCGGAGACGCCCTGCACCCTGCCCTCCATCCCGTCGACCTCCACGAACGCTCCCGGGCTGGGGTTTACGTTCTTCTTCAGGAACGCAGAAAGCGGGAGTATCCTGACCAGCTTCGGATTCCTCGGTCCGAAAGCCTCATCCTTGGGTACAGTGAAACCCCTATTCTCCCCGGGCTTCATTTCCAGCAGGCGCTTCTCGACCCCGGGAATGACCATCTTGTCCCCCAGTATGACCAGCGCCGGCCCGCGGCTCCCCTTGGCCTTGATGCCTTCCTTCTTCGCAGCCTCCTCGTCAGTGAAGTCGAATATCTCGCCCGTGCCCGCGATCCTTCCGACGAAGTCTATCTTGATGAAATCCCCGTGCTTCATAACGGCTCTTGTTTAACAGACTTATAAGTTTTAGCGGTCAGTAGCTGTGATTCAGAACCACTCTTCCGCGGGAATCCCGGAGGACGAGGGTGTCGCCGTTATTGTTCCACACCGCGCGGCTCTTGCCCCAATAGAGATCCGTGGCGTTGTCCGCGCCCTGCCCGGTGTGCAGGGTTATCTTGGTCTTGTTCTCCACAGACACGCGAAACGTGTAAGCGTTCCCATAAATGTCCGAGAGTTCCCAGCCGTCCATGTTGACAGGCTCGAAGCACTTGTTCCTCAATGTCACGTACTCCCCGTTCAGGTTTTCGTTATCGTTCCCCTTCGCGTTGTACTGGAACCTGAATATCCCTATGCAGAAGTCCTCCCCGGGGAAGGACCATACCCCCCT
>CAZMBQ010000078.1:0-3987 GCA_964564705.1 uncultured archaeon | reverse complement strand
TCTGGGCGGTGGCTGTCCATTGGAATGGCCCCTGTTTCCGACTGAGAAGCTTTGTCCCGCAGGATCGTTGCGTCGGTGAACCAGGTCAGGCGGGGAACCGAGCATCCTTAAGCCGGGGTAAACGCGGCCCTTGCGGCCAGCGGCCCATTGGTGCTTGCGGGCCCGCAAAGCGGAGAAGGGCACAGGGACAACCAGGCCAATGGACTCCATCAACCAGGGGAGGTCCCCATTCCCTTCCAAGCCCTCAAATGAACGACCCCTCGACGCATTCCCGCACCCACAACCCATCTCCCCGGGAATCCTCTTCACCGCATCGAGAAGGATGCTCCTCACCTTCTTCTCATTCCCCTTCATCACTCCCAGGACCTCCCCCGCGCTTACGGGTCTCTCCTTGAAAGTGTCGTAATCGGTCACCGCGCAGATGGCTGCATAGCACATCTCGGCCTCCCTTGCCAGCACGCATTCCGGCACGAGCGTCATCCCTATGACGTGCCCTCCCCAGTTCCTGAAAAGCGCCGATTCCGCCTTCGTGGAGAACCTCGGGCCCTCTATGCACACATACGTCCCTTCCCTATGCACCCACCCCCGGCCGGGGCAATAACTTCCCTGAGTTCCGGGCAGAAGGGCTCTGCCATCGAGACGTGGCACACCCTCGGCCCCGCGTAAAAGGTGCTTTCTCTCCCCCGCGTCCTGTCGATGAACTGGTCCGCGATAACGATGTCCCCGGGCGCGATATCCTCCTGCAGGCTCCCGACAGCCGATGGAGCGAGTATCCTTCTCACTCCCAGCCCCTTCAGAGCCCAGATGTTCGCCCTGTAGTTTATCCTTCCCGGGTGTATAGAATGCCCCTTCCCATGCCTCGGCAGGAAGGCGACCTTCTTTCCACCGAAAACCCCGAGCATGATTAGATCCGAGGGGCTCCCGTAAGGCGTGTGCGCCTTGATCTCCCTTGCATTCTCGAGAGCGTCCAGTGGCATGACCCCCGTGCCCCCGATTATGCCTATCTCGGCTTCCATGCATCCACCCTTTAAACGTTCAAGCGCGGATTTTTAAATGCTCCCCTGCCAACTCAAGCACAGTGGCACAACAACTATAAATCCCGGAAGACAAGTGATTGTTATGAAGAACGCATTCCCTTTCATTGCCGCGGCGCTTGCGGTGGGCATCCTGATAGGCGGCCCCCTATTCCCGCAGCAACCACCTCCGGAACACGCTCCGATGCAGGAAACCGGATCCCTTGCTCTGTCCGGGGAAAGGCTCCATTCCGAGATAATGGTTCCTGCGGTGGACAGCAACGGGGAAGGCGTCCCGGTCAGCATCGAAGTCACCATAATCCCCGGTGGCTCCGGAAAGACCCTCACAAGCATAGACAATCTCTTCTTCTGGGTGGACACCCAGAACTCGATAAGAACCGCGAGGGAGGTCGCCCAGGAGCTCACCGGGCTTGACCTCTCGACCCACGACATCATCTACCAGGTCAATGCAGACGCGGGCATAATCGAGGGCCCCTCTGCCGGAGCCGCACTGACAGTAGCCACTGTCTCGGCGCTCGAGAACTGGGATGCCAACCCTGAAGTGACCATAACGGGCACCATCCAGGCCGATGGCACGATAGGCCGCGTGGGAGGCATCCTCGAGAAGGCCGCCGCGGCAGAGCAGGCAGGCGCGGAGACATTCCTGATACCCGAAAGCGGCATATCCTTCAACCAGGTCTTCAAGTACGAAAGGCAGTCGACCTGCGCCCATACAGGGGGCTTCGAGATATGCGAAACCGAATACGTGAGGAAGGACCCCCCGGGCACCGAAGGCCTGGAAATAATAGAAGTCTCCCACATCAGCCAGGCGCTTGAACACTTCAGGGCGGGAGGCGAATGAGGCGCAAAAACAAGAAACTCCGGAAGCCAGCGAGCCGCACCTTCTACTGGACGCTCGTTTCAGTCCTGGCCCTCCTGGTAGCGATCCAGATTCTCGTGCTTTCAGGCCAGTTCCAGTCACCACCCTCCGCGCCCCGGCCCCTCCCGAAGACAGCCTCCTTGGACTTCCCCCTCTCCAACGAGGGCTTCGAGCTGGTGCAGGTGAACGCCTCCCCTTCGATAATATATCTCACCTCGGGCTGCAGCCAGCTGGCAATGGTGACCACGGAGTTCCAGTCCTACTCCATAGCAAACGGCCTCCAGGGAAGGGTGGACTTCCGGCCCACCACACACGACGTCTTCAGCGACCTCCTCGAAGGCCTCGGCATCCGGGTTCTCATGGCAAGGATAGAACGCATGGAAGGCTCCGTATACTACGCGAAGCTCTATGTCCAGCAGGACTCCCGAATCCTCGGCCTGGACTCCAAGCCCAGCGACGCAATCGCAGTCGCGGTCCGCTCCGGCGCCCCTGTCTACATCGCCAGCGGCATGCTCGAGGAGCAGGCAGTCAGCGTCTGCTGATCCGGGAAAAACCTTTTTCTTACGCCAGGGCAAGAATCTCCCATGATTGACGTGCATGCGCACCTCTGCCTCCCGGAGTTTGACAGCGACCGCGAGGAGGTGGTGGAGGAGTCCAGAAAGCACCTCTCCGGCGTGATAGTGAGTTCGGCCCGCTACGAAGAGGGCCTCTGCGTTCTCGACTTGGTGGAAAAACACCAGGGCTTCCTCTTCGCCTCCCTCGGCTTCCACCCCACAGAAGGCACCCGGTTGGAGGAAACCATCCGCCTGATAAAGGCGAACGCCTCCAGGCTCGTGGCCATAGGCGAGGTAGGCATGGACTTCCACTGGGAGACGCGCCCCGGGAAGCGGGAGCTCCAGAAGAAAACCCTCGGGAAGTTCATCTCCCTCGGAAAGGAGCTGAAAAAGCCCCTGGTCCTCCATACCTGGGATGCCGAGGAGGAGGTATTTGACCTGGTCAAGAATTCCACCATCCCTCCAATATTCCACTGCTTCACCGGCAGGAAGGACCTGGCAGAAGAGATAGTGGGAAAGGGCTTCTACGTGTCCCTCTCCACGAACCTCCTCTTCTCCAAGAGCCTCCAGAGGGCTGCCAAATCCCTCCCCCAGGAGAGCATCCTCCTGGAAACAGACTCCCCCTTCCTGGATCCCGACCGCACCAGGAGGCGCAACACCCCCGGGAACATTCTCCTATCGGCGGAAAAGCTTGCCTCCCTCAGGAAGGAGCCTCTTCTCCAACTGAAGAGGCAGCTTCTCGAGAACACAAAAAAGGCCTTCCTCATGCGTGTTTGAAAGCTTTTAAAGCTTGCATTCATCTCTTCCTTGTGATTCCATGGCACGCTTGAAGCAGGGAGAGATATTGGTTCCCCGGAGGTATGTGGGCGGAGAAGACATAGCAGTGCGCTTCAATAAGATGGAGGGCAGCACCACACTCAAAGATTACGCTGGAATGGCTGCGGATCAAGGCGGCTACGTAATGCCGTCAGGGATGTTCAGGAGGCTATGCTACTTTCCTTTCGCGGGTGCCCAGGATCCCTTGGAGTACAGAATGCTTTCAAACCTGGCGGGCAGGTTGACGGAAAGTCCTCCTGTCGCCACAGCCACTGTGGTCAGGATTTTCTCCGAGAGGGGCGAAAGGCAGTATCTGCTGGCAGACGAGCTGGGAGAGGGGGATTTCAACCCGGACGGCACGGTCAAGGAGGACAGATTCCGGCCCCTGTTAAACATGGTGGACGGCGAGGAAAAAAGATACGGACTCAAGACAGGCATGATAGCTTCCGTGGACAAGAACACCGGACTTGCGAGCATCATAAAGATAGGCGACAACCTTGTCGGCATAAACGAATCTGACGGCCGCCTTGAAGAGGTCGCCGTAAGGGTGGGAGAGCATTTCGAGATAGATGATTTCCATTATGCGTGGCAGGTGGTGGAAGGCGAGGGAAAGGGTGCAGAAGGAGACTACACCGTCGTTCGCGGCTCAATGCGCCCCCATCCACCCAAATCCTGGAAGGATTGCGTTGCCATAAGAGAAGAACCCCTGCACGGAACAGGAGCC